>JAYUWQ010000438.1:0-11466 GCA_043753485.1 bacterium | reverse complement strand
TCGCCTGCCATGCGGTCCAGGTCGTATTCACCCGATCCACTACTGCCGCGGCGCGGGACTCCTCGTCGTTGGTGCCGCCCTCGGTGTTGTTCTGCGTATTGCGGTGAAAGCTGGTGGCTAGAAGGTCGTCAGCACTGGGCTGAGGGAGTTGGTCGCCGGCCAGCTGTTTGATGGTGAATTGATCAAACGGCAAATCATCGTTCAAAGCCCGGATCAGCCAATCACGCCATGGCCAGATGTCGCGGGGCGGGTCCTTCTCGAATCCATAAGTGTCCGCATACCGCGCAAGGTCCTGCCACACGCTGGCCCAGCGTTCACCGAAGGCAGGCGACGCCAGCAGACCATCGACCACCGCCCGCCGGGCCGAGGCTTCATCGGCCACCCGGGCGGAAATGAAGCCGCGATATTCCTCCAGGGACGGCGGCAGTCCTGTCAGATCCAAGGAGACCCGGCGCAACCATTCAGCAGCTCCCGCGTCCGGAGCGGGCGTCAGGGATTCGGCTTCCAGCCGGGCTTTGACAAAGCCATCAAGGGGTTGCCGGGACCAGGCAGGCTCCTGCAACACCGGAACCGGTGGCTCCACCGGCGGCACCAGCGACCAGTGCTCGCTCCACCTGGCCCCTTCCGCGATCCACTGCCGGAGTTTGGCCACATCCGCCGGCTTCAGGGGAGGACCATGTTTTGGCTGCGGCATCACTTCGTCAGGATCGGTGGAAGTGATGCGGTGCATCAGTTCCGAGGCGTCAGGATTTCCGGGCACAATCGTCATTTCCCCGGACTTGCCCTTGGCCGTGGCTTTCTCGCGGTAGATGAAGGAAACCTTGCCCGCCGCTTTCACTCCGCCATGACAAGCCGTGCAGTGGGTGGTGAAGATGGGCCGGATGTCCCGGTTGAACTCCATGGCCGCCTCCGCGGGAACCCAAGGGGACAAAGCGAGGCTGGAAACAAGGAGGCGGACCGGAGACACAGGAAAAAATGGGCTGGAAAATTAAAAGACGGGACCTGCTCTCATACGGCGGGCCAGGCTGCATTTCAGCCAGAAAAAAGCGTCCCCGGAGCCGGCATCCGGTCTCACGATTTCACCCGGCGCGATGCCATCCAGCGGGTGAAGGCCTCGTCCGCGATCACGCCCGCGAGGATAAACACGCCGATGACAAATTCCTTCCACTCGTCCCCCGCGACAAAAAACACCGCCTGCCGCACCTCCGCCACCATCACGCTGCCCAGCACCACGCCCGCGACCGCGCATTGCCCGCCCCGCAGGCTGCAGCCGCCCAGCACCGCGCCTGCAATTGCCCACAATTCATAGGAATTTCCGAACGAAGATCCCAGCGCCGACCGGCCGTCCAACAGAAACAGCACCCCGGCTAATCCTGCCAGCAGCGAACAGATCACATAGGACAGCACCCGCAGCCGGACGGTTCCGATTCCGCAAAACCGGGCCGCCTGCTCATTCCGCCCGGTCGCCAGCAGGCGCCGGCCCGTCACTGTCAGATTCAGGAAAATTGCCGCCACCACCGCCAGTCCGATCATCAGTAAAAACACCGCCGGCACCGGCAGACCTGCCAGCGGCCGGCCCAGCACCAACGCATCGCGCAGCCATTCCTGGTCCGCCGGCAGAATCTGTTCGCGTCCGCCACCCGCCACCCGCGCCAGCCCCCGGTAGATGAACAAACCGCATAACGTTACGAGAAACGCCTGCAGATTCAGCTTCGTCACCAGAAATCCGTGCAGCAGACCTGCCACCACGGACAAGCCGGCAATCACCAACGCTGCCTCCCCCACGCCCAGCCCCTGCTTCAACAACACCGGATACAACACCGCGCACAGCCCCACCCACGAACCAATCGACAGATCAATCCCGCCGGTCAGAATCACAAAACTCACCCCGAGGGCGATCACCCCGAACAATCCCGCATACTTCAACACGGCTCCCAGACTGTCCCGCGACAGAAATCGGGGCTCCAGCCACCCGCAGACCAGAGTGAGAACCACCAGCAGGGCAAAAATCAGCAGAGTCTTGGAATGTCGGGTCAGCAAAGTCTTCATACGTGCAAAGTTCCTGTGGCGAGTTGCATCACCGCTTCCTCACTCAATTCCGCGCGGCCCACTTCCCCGGCCACGCGGCCTTCGTGCATCACGAGGACACGGTCGGAAAGCCGCAACACTTCTTCAAGGTCGCTGGAGATCATGAGCACGGCGGCCCCGGCCGCGGCAAGGTCTTCGATGACCCGGTAAATCTCGGCCTTGGCGCCCACATCCACCCCGCGGGTAGGTTCGTCGAGAACAAAGACCCGCGGGTCCAAGGCAAGCCACTTGGCTAGCACGACCTTCTGCTGGTTGCCGCCGGAGAGCAGGCCGGCCGCTTTCTCCACGTCGGAGGTCCGGATGCCGAGGAGGCCACGCATGCGTTCAGCCAGCGCCGTCACGGCCCCTGCCCGCACAAATCCCAGGCGATGCATTCCGCCGAGTCCAGGCAAGGCGATATTTTCGCGGATCGGCATTTCGAGGAAAATGCCCTGCTCCTTCCGGTCCTCCGGAGCCAACGCCACCCCGGCCTGCACCGCTGCCGCAACGCATCCGGGCGGCAAGACCGCCCCGTCCACCCGGACCGTTCCTGACAATGCCCGGTCCACGCCTGCCACCACCCGGGCAAGCTCCGTCCGGCCCGCGCCCACAAGGCCTGCCATGCCCACAATCTCCCCGGCCCTGACGGAAAACGAAACCGTTTCCCCCGGCCAGACCTGGGTGCGCAGGGCCTCTGCCTCCAGCCGCACCGTCCCGGTCGGCAATCCCTCCGGGCGACGCCGCGACGGGTCCAAATCACGCCCCACCATCAACTGCACCATGCGCTCCGGAGACATTTCACTTTTGGTCAGGTCGCCGCTGTTCCGGCCGTCCTTCAGCACCACCACGCGGTCGGCCACCAACATGACTTCCGCCAGACGGTGGGAGATGAAAACCACTCCGAGACCCCGCGATTTCAAATCCCTCACCACTTCAAACAGACGCGCTGTTTCCGAAGCCGTGAGGCTGCTGGTGGGCTCGTCCATGATAACCAGTCTGGCTTCACGGGCCAGCGCCCGCGCGATCTCCACCATCTGCCGCTGGCCGATGGACAGGGATTCCACCACTTCATCCGGATCGACCTTCAACCCCACCCTGGCCAACAACTCTGCGGCCCGTCTCCGCATGGTCCGCCGGTCAAGCCACCACCCTGCCCGGGAGGGTTCGCGGCCCAGAAAGACATTCTCCGCCACTGTCAGGTTTTCACAGAGATTCAGTTCCTGATGGATAAAGGCAATCCCGAGGGCCTCAGCCTGCGCCACCCTGGAAATCCTGACTGGTTTTCCCTCCCACCGGATTTCTCCCGCATCCGGCGGATGCACCCCGGCCAGCGCTTTCATCAAAGTGCTTTTTCCGGCCCCGTTTTCCCCCATCACGGCCACCACTTCGCCTGCATGAAACCGGGCACTGACTCCGGCCAGCGCCTGCACGCCGGGAAAGCGTTTGGATAGGCTGATGGCCTCCAGGATTGGCTCCGGGGCAGTTATCGCCGGCATGTTTCCCTTGCTTCTGATTGGGGTGATCCTTCTGAATCCTGCCATCCATGGCCCGCTTTCCCAGCCCTCATGGGGCACCCAACTCATCGATCAGCCCGCGCTGACGGTCCACCGCATTCCGGGCATCCACGCTGCCGACAAAGACCATCAGCTTGCCGCCTTCGGGGAGCTTGGCTTTGATCAGTTTGCCCAGCGCGCGGCCGGCCTCATAGTTGTTGGTGCCGAGGTAAACCTTGCGGGCGCTGGCCGGGGCGTCGCTGTCGTGGGTCACCAGCGGCATTTTTTCCGCGACCTTGGCGAGGAGTTCGCCCTGGCTTTCCGGCGAGATGACCGAGATGGCCATCCCCTTGATGTCGCCTTTCTGCAGCAGGCTTTCAATGAGCCTGTTTTGTTCGGCCGCTTCCTGGAGGGCGGGCATCTGGAAATCGACCGCGATGCCCAGTTCGGCCTCGGCTTTGAGGCAGCCCGCCCGGGCCTCCTCCCAGAAGGAGCTTTGGTTATTCGGAATGAAGGCAAATTTGACGGCCGGTCCGGCGGCGCGCACCGGGACCGCCTTGGCGGATTCCAGCCGGGCCTGCACTTCCGTACGGTAGGCGGCCACATTCTCCTTGGTCACCACCTGCACCGGGATATCAAACAGCCCATCCTTGCCCGGGGCCGGCTGGCCTTCCGACAGGGCCTTCAGCACCTTCATGGACTGATAGCCAAACTCAAACGGTTGCTGCACCACCGTGCCTTCAATGTGCCCGGCTTCAATGGCCTGGAGCGACTCCTCCAACCCATCGAAACCGAAAACCTTGACTTTGCCGAGCACGTCGCGTCCATTTTTTTGCGCCTCCCGCAGGGCCTCCACGGACTTGGGCCCGTTGTAACCGTAAATGCCCACCATGCCGGCCAGATCCGGATAAAGTTGCAGGGTGTTTTCCGCGTTCTGTTTGGCGACAGTAAAGTCCGCATTGTCGGTGCGCGTGCCCAGGATGACAAATTTCCCGGCCTTGATCCCTTCCGGGGCGGCCGCCCCGGAATCAGATTTCCGGCAACCCACCGGTCCCAGCAGTGCCAGAGCCAATCCCGCGATTCCGCATTTCACAAAATGTCGTGTTTCCATCCGCTTGGAATAGCGGTCGGCTCCGGACCGGTAAAGCTGAATTGCCGCAAAATCAGACGCCCGGCCCGGTTTCAATGCAGTTTTCAGTTCCGACCACCCCTTACAGCTCTCACATTTAAGATAATTCCGAAAAACGAACTCAAATTTAAATAATTTACTGGACATTATCCCAGCCTGTGATAATTTTCAGCATTACTTCGTCGGTCAGCCCGCTGACCCCGTTTAGTTGGTAATTGTTCCAAAGGTTTGGTCGCCTGAGGAACGCAGAAGAGCCTCTTCCCGGCCGTTTCCGGGAAGAGGCTCTTTCTCTTGGGGGGTACTGGGTGCCCCAACCGGACTGGCATCCGCTTCCCATCACCGGACCGGCCGGAATTCCACTATTCCCGCAGAACCGGCAGCTCGCGCATGAAGATCATATACCATGCAATCACCACCAGCAGACTGAGCACCAGAAAAGTCACCGCCCGGCCAATCCATCGCGCCTTATTGGACATCCGATCCGTCGGATTGATAAAAGGCGTCACCAGAGCCACCAGCAGCAGGGTCAGCAGGGGAAGGATTGCCGGAGCCCCGCCCAGCAGAAAAATGGCCGGGAGAGCGAAGATCCCCACAAAGCCGCCTAGCATCAGAAACAGACAACCCACGTCCATCCGCTCCCGGTCCTGCAGCGGTCCCGGGCGCGGCGGTGGCGCTTCGGGCGTATTGTTTTCCGCATCGGCCGATAAGGGGTCCTTGTGGTCAGGCATGGCTTATTCTGGGGCGTCCCCCGCAGAATGCAAACCGGGAACGCCCCCAGCCTCCCTATCCGAAGCCCCTTCAGCGTGATGTCCTCCATGGGCCCGGACGATGCCGTTTCCTTTACGATCGCGGTGGTTTGGCCTGGGATTCCACTGATTCAACCAACGATCAACTCCCAAAGCCGTGGCCCCAGCACCATCAAGCCCGCCAGCACGGCCCCAATCGTCGTCGCCAGCACTCCTCCGGCGGCCATGTCCTTGACGACCCGGATAGCCTCCTCCTCTTCCTTGCTGACCCGGTCCGAAAGCCGTTCGACAGCCGTATTCAAAGCTTCTGCCGCCACCACTCCTCCCGCCGCCAGCCCCAGTACCGCCCATTCCAAAGCGGGAAGGTGCAGCCAGATCCCGAGGGCTCCCACCAGCAGCACTGCCACCACATGGACGCGGCCACTGGGTTCGTCCCGCAATACCTGAAAAAGTCCCCGGCCCGCGCAGGCAAACCGATGGCCCCAGCGCTGTAAAAATCCGTCAGGCGTTTTCACCGCGCACCTCCCTTGCAACAGATTGGGTGTCCCACGCTTCGTCGAATTGCGGCATCAGGTTTTCAGCATCGGCCTGCATGGCCTCATTCAGGATTTCCATGCGCTGCCGGACGGCTGCAATATATTTGGGTTCATCTCCCCAGAGATCCACCAGTTCATGCACCGTGGCCTCATCATGCGCCCGGAACAGGCGTGCCGCCCGCCGCGCTTCATACGCCCGATGACCCAGATGCCGCAGGGCGGCGATGCTCATTTCCAGGGAACTGTCAAGAGTCTCCCGCCAGACATCGGTAATGCCCCGCTTCAAAAACTCATAGGCATGAATCCGCCCATTCGCCCGTGCCATGATGTGCAGGTCAGGATAGTGACGCTGCACGGTTTCCGCGATCTCCAGCGACTTCGCTTCATCATCAATGGCCAGGATGAAAAGCTTGGCTTCCGCCGCCCCTGCGGCATGCAGCAGGTCCTCCCGGGAAGCATCGCCATAAAAAACCTTCAACCCCAGCTTGCGGAAGAGCTCCACCTGGTCGGCATCCAGATCGATCACGGTGCAGCGCACTTTTTGAGTGGTGAGCATCCGTCCGATAACATGCCCCACCCGGCCAAATCCTGCGATCAGCACGGGATTATCCCTCTCATCGATTTCGTCTGCATCACGGCGGTCCGGCTTCACCAGATTGCACCTTGCCGCCAAGCGATCGTGCAGCTGCAGCACCAGAGGAGTCAGCCCCATGCTGAGCGCGGTCACCGCCACCAATGGACCAACTTTGTCCGGCGGCAGGATCCGTCCCTGCTCGGCCACACTGAAGAGTACGAAGGCAAATTCGCCCACCTGGGCCAGGGCAAACGCCACCAGATTCCGGGCCGCCCGCGGTTGGGAGAAAACCCGGCCCAACGCCAACAGCACCCCCAGCTTCACCCCCACCGCCCCGAGCGTCATGAGCGCGACCAGTCCGGGTTGGGAGGCAATCAGTCTGAAATCAATCCCAGCGCCTACCGAGATGAAAAAAATGCCCAGCAGCAGTCCTTTGAAGGGCTCGATATTCGACTCCAATTCATGCCGGAATTCGCTATCCGCCAGCATGACTCCCGCCAAAAACGTCCCCAGCGCCGCACTGAGTCCCACCGCCTGCATGAGCAGAGCGGTGGCGATCACCAGCAGCAGCGCACTTGCCGTGAACAACTCCCGCAGCCCGCTGTGGGCGATGAACCGGAAGACTGGCCGCAATAAATATCGCCCGGCGACCACTACCGCGGCCACCGCGCCCAGCCGCAGCAGCGCCTGTACCCACAGGGGATAGGCGGCAAATCCCGCCACACTTTCAACGGGAACCCCCACTGCCAACAATGGCAGCAAGGCCAACAAAGGGATAACGGCCAGATCCTGAAACAGGAGCACCGCAAACGTCGCCTGCCCACCCTGGGTCTTGAGCTGGCCTTTTTCGGCGAGGCTTTGCAGCACGATGGCAGTGGATGACATCGTCAGGATAAATCCGGCAGCCATC
The DNA here is from genome assembly GCA_043753485.1 of bacterium. Lineage (GTDB taxonomy): Bacteria > Verrucomicrobiota > Verrucomicrobiia > Verrucomicrobiales > V1-33 > CAIZWU01. The sequence continues at coordinate 4,011 of JAYUWQ010000438.1, read as the reverse complement.
GCCTGTTGCCACGGCCAACCCATCCCCAGCCCGATTCCCGTGAAGACCAGACCAGTCACCATCACTTGGGCTCCGCCGAGTCCGAAAATCGGCCCCCGCAGCCGCCAGAGCAGGCTGGGCTTCAACTCCAGGCCTACCAGAAACAGCATCATCACCACGCCAAACTCGGCGAAGTGCATCACATCCTTGCCCTCCCCTCCGACCATCCCCAGCACGGCCGGTCCGAGGCACGCCCCTGCCAACAAATATCCCAGCACGCTCCCCAGGCCCAGCCGTTTGGCCAGCGGCACGCTCACCACCGCTGCCAACAGATAGACAAACGCCTGGGCCAGAAAACCCTCCAGATGCAGCGCGGCCATCATGAGGTGCCTCCTTCCACCACATCATTCAGCCTTCCAAGTCCCGTCAGGGTCTCCAGTGACACCGTCCCATCCTGCAACAACTCCAGCACCCTGATATAATCCGCCGCCTGCCGGTTCAAACCCGCTTCATCGAGGGCAAAGCTGCCCTGCACCAAAAAGGGCGGCAACCATACCATCCGGCACAACCGGGCGGTCTGTTCGAAAGGGGCCAACAACTGCCGGACCGTAAAATAGTTATACCCATCCGCCTGGTAGGCCTCGGCGGGCCCTCCGGTGCTCAGCACCGAAGCCTGCCACTTCCCCTCCAAAGCCCGCCCCTGCTCCCCATAGGCGAACCCGTGCTGCAACACCAGATCCAGCCATTCTTTTAAAATGGCCGGGCAGGAGTACCAATAAAATGGATGCTGGAACAGGATCACATCATGCATTTCCAGCAGGTCCTGTTCCCGCTTCACATCAATCATGAAGTCAGGGTATTCCTCATACAGATCGTGGATGGTCACGCCCTCCACCGTAACGGCCGCAGCCAACAAGCGGCGGTTGATACGCGACTTCCCCAACGCCGGATGAGCGAACAAAAGGAGGATGCGTCGGGGAACTGTCACCCCGGACCATGCGCTGCCTCTTCTTGTGCTCAAGGAGACAAATCAAATCAAGACGCCCACCCACTCAGGCGGCTCTGCTTCGAAGCGGGTCCACGCCCCGCTCAGCGGATGCCGGAAGCCAATCTTCCAGGCATGGAGGCAAAGCGGGGGATCATCCATGGAAACCGTGGGCGTGCGTCCGGTCTGGCCATCGGCGAGATACAACGGATCGCCACAGACCGGCCAGCCGAGATGTTGCAGGTGGATGCGGATCTGATTGGTCCGGCCGGTTTTGGGGCGGGCTTCGAGCAGAGCGGTGCCGTCGGGATCGCGGCGGAGCACGGTGAATCCGGTCACCGCCGGCAGCCCATGGGATTCATCCACCGTCCGGGTACCCAGAGTTCCGCATTCCGCACTGATGGCCGCCTCACAAATAAATCCGTCGGCGGGAGGATGCCCGTGGACCCGGACCAGATAGTGTTTTACAACTTCGCCGCGCTCAAACTGCGGCTGGAGCAGGGAGGCAAAGTGCCGGGTGCGGCTGACCACCACCACCCCGGTAGTGTTGGCATCAAGCCGGTGCGCCGGGCGCGGTTTTTGCGGATGCCACGCGGCAGCGAGGAACCACGCGAGAGTGTTGCGGTTGAAGCGCCCTCCGGAATGCATGGGCAGCGGGGCGGGTTTGTGCAGGACGATGATGGCTTCGTCTTCGTGGATCAGGCGGATACCGGCATTCACGTCAGGTTCCAAGGTGCCGGGGACCAGCTGCACGAGGCGTTGGCCTCCCCGGACGCGGTCGTCTGGCTGGACCGGCCGGTGGTCATCGTCCCGCATGCGGCCGGCGGCGAAGACCGGCTCCCACGATTCCTCCGGATGGTGCGGCAGGACGACGGCCAGCGTTTCCATGACCGTCAGGCCCTCACAGGACGCGGGAACTTTCAGCGGGCGGTTGTTGTCGTAGGGCACGCTGCCGGGGAGCGGCGAAGTGACGCGGTGGAGGGCTTCCTGACGGGTCGCGAGGGCTGCCGCACGCTGTTCCTCCGGCGCCCGCCAGCAGGCCGGGCAGGACTGGCCCTGCACATATTCCGGCGAAACCTGGTCCGCCTCCGTGAGAGGTTCCTGGCAGACGTAACAGATGGCACTGGAGGTTTCACTGAGGGCGGGATCGACCCCGACACGGTGATCAAAAACAAAACATTCACCATCATAATGGGCACTGCCGCATTCTTCGAAATACTTCAGGATGCCGCCCTCGAGTTGATAGATTGATTTGAAGCCCTCGCGTTCCATGTTGGGACCGGCTTTCTCACAACGGATGCCACCGGTGCAGAACATGACAATGGGCTGCTCCTTGAGTTCGGGCGGCAGGGCATCGACTGCGGCGGGGAAATTCCGGAAATGGTCGAGATCCATAGTAAGGGCTCCTTGGAAGGTGCCCAGCTTGTATTCGTAGTCATTGCGGGTGTCCAGCAGGGTGACGGGCCGGCCTTCGTCGAGCCATTGTTTGAGCTCGTGGGGAGCGAGTTTGGGAGAGGTGCGTCGGGCGGGGTCGATACCCGGGACCCCGAAGGCGATGATTTCCTTTTTGAGCCTGACGAGCAGCCGGGTGAAGGGCTGGTGGGCGCTTTCGCTGAATTTGGCGGTGAGCGTTTCGAGGCCTGGGCGTTGGCGCAGGGCGGTCAGCAGCGTTTCCACCCCCTCAGGCGAGCCGGCCATGAACAGATTGATGCCTTCGGGACTGAGCAGGATGGTTCCCTTGAGGCCGGAGGTCCGGCAGAGATCAAGGAGTTCGGGCCGCCACTCCTTCAGACCGGTGAGGTTGGCAAATTGATATGCAGCGATGTTGGTGACGGGAGGCATGGCTTCGAAAACGGGCCGCAGATGGCGCGGCTTCAACGGACATTCAGGGCTGGTTGGGGAGAAGGAAAGTGGGGAGGTGGGCTGGCCGCGTGGATCGTAGCCTGACTGTGTCGCAGACCAGTCGGGTTCAGTGCCGGGGCAGGTAATCGGGTAGGGACCGGCCGCCGGCTCAGCTTTTGTCCCGATGCCCGGCCCCCGACTGGTCTGCGACACAGTCAGGCTACGACGGGAAATTTCCCCGGCTGAAATCAGAACCGGCCGGCGGGGCGGGCGAAAGCAGTGGCTCCACTGACCCGGCTGGTAATGGCGGCGGGCCAGACCGGTTCACCGGAGGAGCCCAACTGGACGGGTTCACCCGGCTGCCAGCGGAGGGTGGCGCTGGCTCCGGCGGGTTGGATGGACCACTTGGTGCGGTTGCTCAGGGCGATTTCCCGGCCATCCGGGCGCCGGCCGGTGAAGGTCAGCCCGCCTGGCGCGGAACCGGGAGCAGACTGGGGGTTGTTGGAACGGCAAGCCGGAGCGGAAACGCAAAGCGCCAGCAGACAGGCAAGGGATGGAATACGCATGACTGGTTCCAATTTGGCTAGATGGTCATGGCGGAATAGCCCCCATCAACCACCATTTCGATGCCGTTGAGGAAGCTGCCGGCCTTGCGGGAGGCGAGAAGGAGGGTGGCACCGATGAGTTCGTGGGCTTCGCCGAAACGTTTGGCCGCAGTATGGCGCAGGATGTTTTCGACGCGCTCGGGGTTGAGGACCTTGCGGTTTTGCTCGGCCGGGAAAAAGCCGGGAACAAGGGTGTTGACCCGGATTCCCAGCGGCGCCCATTCGCGGGCGAGGTTGCGGCTGAGGTTATGCACGGCGGCCTTGGTCATGCTGTAGGTGAAGACGCGGCTGAGGGGGATCAGGCCGCTCATGCTGCCGATGTTGATGATGGCGGCAGGGATGTTTTCCTTCACAAAATACTCGCCGAAAATCTGGCAGGCCATGAAGACGGCCGTGGTGTTGATGTTGAAAAGGCGCTCGAATTCCTCGTCGGTGATTTCGAGGAAAGGGGTGGGGGAGTTGGCTCCGGCTCCGTTCACCAGGATGTCGATGCGCCCATATTTTGCCAAGGTTTCCTGCTTCAGGCTTTCGAGGCTGGCCCGGCTGGAGGCTTCGACGGGAAGGAAACATCCCTGCCCTCCGGCAGCGGTGATTTTGGCG
>JAYUWQ010000437.1:0-4249 GCA_043753485.1 bacterium | reverse complement strand
GGCGCGAAATCGAGCACGGTATCGGCACCGGCATCGCCCGCCGCGATGGCAGGCAGCGCGGCAGGAATGACGGGCGGGTCATTCACCGGCCTGACGTTCACGTTGAAACGGACATTCAGCAGGCCACCATCCGCATCCGTACAGCCCACGCTCACGAAGAGGCTGCCGTTGGCATCCTTTTGAGGAGTCAGAGTCAGCAGGGAGCCTGACAATGTGCCGGAAACGAGACCCGGCGCGGACGGGATCGCCATGAAGCGGAGCGCGGCAGCCGGGGTTTCGATGTCGGCGAAGGCAGTGGCAAGATCAATGACCACGGGCAGGGCATCCTCGTCCAGCGTCAAGTCAGCCAGACTGCCGGTTGGGAGATCGTTGACCGGCTGCACGATGACCGTAAGGGGGAATTCCACTAAGGCCCCTTCCGGATCCTGACAACGGACCATCACCGTGAGTCCACCAAAGGCATTGGCCTGCGTCGTGATGCGCAAAACGTGGCCGCTCAACGTGGCGGTAGCGATAGCGGGTTCCGTGGAGGTGACGTGGAAAACGAGGGCGTTGTCCGCCGTTTCGATGTCGCTGAAAAAATCATCCAGATTGAAATCGACCGCTGCGGCATCCTCATCCAAGACCAGCGGTCCCAGCAAACCGGCCGGTGGATCATTCACCGGCGCGACCGCGATGGTGATAACGGCATCCGCAAAAAGACCGCCCGAATCGGTGGCCCGCACGGTGACGGCGGCAGTGCCGTTGGCGTCCGGCTGATATGTCAGCCGCAGGGAGGAGTCCGACGGGCCATCCAGCACGGCAGCCACCACGCCTCCGGTGTTGCTGATGACGCTGTAGGCGAGAGCAGCGGAGGCTGTTTCAGCATCCGCGAAAAGTGCGGTCAATCCCGCATCTTCCGCGGGGGCATCCTCACTGCGGGTCAGGTTAACATTTGTCGCCAGCGGAGCATCATTCACCTCCGCCACCTGCACCGTGAATGTTTGTTGCACCGCAGGATTGCTCCCCTCCCTGACACTGAGAATTACGCTATTGGCGCCAACGTGAGGCTGGAGCGGCGTGCCGCTCAAGTGCCCACCCGCCAGGCTCAGCCACGGCGGCAACTGCACGGCGGACAGCGTCAGCACGGCATCCGGATCCGGGTGCGCGACCTGCGGCGTCCACGACCAAGCGATGTCCTCGACCGCCGGAGGAGGCAGCGCCTGCGCCACAAAAGCAGGAGCGGGCTGGGCGATGGCAGGCATCCAGGCGGTGTAGGTGTTGGTATTGAGATTCCCCGGCAGGAGCACGCGGACGCTGGAGGCGATCGCAGAATCCGTCAGGATAATACCGCCATTCGTTTGACCGAGGGCCATGAGTTGGGTGGGGGACACGCTGACGTCCCTGATGTAGGTGCCCAGTCCGGGAAGGGTGAGAGTCTTCGACTGCACGCCTGCGGCGGTAAATGCCTTGAGCACGGTATTGCTATTCCCGGCCCACATCCGGCCGTCGGCGGCGATGGCGAAGCCCGCAGTGATCTCGGAGGGCTGCAAGGTCAGGAAGGCAGACCAAGTCCAAGTGCTGGTGGAAAGGCGCTGCACTTCACCATGATAAGCGACGCCGTAGAGCCGGCCGTCGGGAGCGGTCACGATTTGCTCTGCGGCGAAATTGGATGGCAGCGGCACAGTCTCGCGGGTCTGGAGATGCATCCGGTAGCTGCGGGCGAGCAGCCAATCCCCGGTGATGGTCAGCAAGCCTTCGCCTCCGATCCGGTTGGAGACGGCCTCGGGGATCCGGGTATGCTGCCATTCGCCGATGCCGGGATCATAGCTGCTGATGTAATATTGAAATGAACTCCCGGCCAGTCCATTGGTGAGGACGTGGATGCGGCCCAGTCCATCCACCGCCAGATCCATCGCGGTGAAATTGGTGACGCCCGGCCCCGCCGCCACGGCGATACTTTTTACCAGAACGCCGACGGCGGTGTATTCGTAAATCCGGCCGGCGGCGGAGACGAGGAGATTGCCGGCGGCAAAGGACGGCGCGGCTACCGGACCGACGGCCAGAACGGCATTGGCGGAGGTCACCGTTCCCGCCGCATTGGTGACGATGACTTTGTAAGCCCCGGCATCGGCGGACCCGGCGTTTTCCAAAGCCAGCGTGGCCCCGGTGGCCCCGGGGATCAGCGTATCAGCGCGATACCATTGATAGGCGAGCGGAGGGGAACCCGTGGCCAGCACCTGGAAAGCGGCGGTGGCACCAAAATGGACGCGGGTGGACGCCGTCTGCTGCACGATGGCGGGCGGTGTGGGAATGGAGTCGAAAACCGAAGTCAGGGTGCTGTCGAGGATGTGGAAGCGCGGCACGCCGTTGGTGTGTTTGGTGACGACCAGCAGGCGGTTCCCGGAGAGAGCGAAAAGACGCAACGGAGTGCCGCCGACCGACATGGATTGCAGCCGGCCCCAGGTGGTGCTCCAGCGTTGCACTTTGGTGCTGTCGGTGCCCAGCGCCTCCAGGCCGACCATGAGACTTTCCTGCCATGCCATGTCCGTCAGGGCGGCGGAGAGCGTGATGACGCGCGTCATATCGCTGCTGCGGAAAATGACGCCGCTGCCGATCACGATGAAGTTGCCATCCGGGCTGACCCGGATGGGGCCGGTGGCATTGAAGTCGCCGTGATATGGTGTTTCCCCGCCAACCGTGGCCACGCCATCCAAGGCGATATTGTCATAATGCAGATCGTTGGGAGAAGTAGGGTCCCGGAAGTGATAGAGACGGCGGCGCACCGGGTCCCATGTGTTCTGTGCTCCGACATAGTAGGTGAAGCCGGAATTGGTGATTTGCGCACCGGCCGGGGAGAAGGTGACAAAGCCGCCGTTTTTCACCACATAGAGGAAATCGCCCGCCGTCCCCAGGCCGTAGGGAGGGGACGGCAGATTGGCAAAGGGGGCCTCCGCCGGCGCAGCGGCCGTCAGGTCCAGTTTACGGATGATCTGGCCGGCGTAGGCGGTGTAGGCCGCATGGCGGGTATCCGAATAGGAGATGTAGGACGGAGCCCCCAATAACGGAATAGTGGCTTGATAAGCCTGCTGGGCGGTGGACCAACGGAAGAGGCTCAACTGGCCGCCGCTGTAGAGATGCAGCACGCCGTCCCGGTCGAGGAAGGCATCATCGACCGTGTAGGGAAGACCGGCGGGATTGACCGGCTCACCGGGACCGGGGGCGTTCAGGCTGCTGAGGGGGACGATTTCCAGGCTCAGGCCGTGCGGGTTGGCGGCATCGCTTATGAAAACGATGGCGTCGCTGCCATTGACGGCGACGCGCAGTCCGTTGGCGGAGCCAAGGGTGAAGCTGCCGGCTTCAAGCAGGGTATTGGCATAAGAGAGCAATTTATTGCCGCGCAGGACGATAGGCACGTCCGAACCCCGGAAAGTGAGATCCGTCAGGGCACCTCCGAGCGAGTTGGAGTAGGTCAGGCTGTCCGTGCTGTAAACGGTGCCGGAATTATCGGCTACCCGGCCGCCCGCGGGGAAAACAAACGTCCGCGAAGCGTCGGGATAGGAGCCGTGATAAGGGCTGTCCGTGCTGCGGATCAGTTTGCCGTCCGGGCCGATGTCCACGAAAAAGATATCGGAAGGGCCGATACCAGTGGTGCGCATGAAGATGCGTTTCAGCACGGGATCGTAGCTGGCCCCGGATCCGGAATAGTAAATAGTGGCGAAGCTGTCCAGAGCGATGCCAGTGAGTTTGTTGACCGTGGCAAAGCCGTTGCTCTGATAAGCCAGGACATCACCGGCGGCGACGATGAGATTGATATTGGACAGGGCACCGGCAAAGGCGGTACGGGAGGCTCCGGTGAGGTCCCACTTGATGAGGGAGCGGCCTTCGGCGGCATAGATGCCGGATTCATCCACCCAGAGGGCGGTGGCGGCGGTCTGCATGGGCACGGGGGCGAGCCAGGCGCGGTTGGTCAGATGGTAGCGTTCGATCCGGTCCGGTCCGCTGAAGGCGAAGTAGGAGATGCCGCCGCTTTCGCTGGAAAACCCGAGGAACTCCCCGCCGGTTTTCAGCGTGGTCAGATAAATGGTCGGGGAGGCGTTGCTGCCGGAGCTGTTGGCCGCGCGCACGCGGAGGGCGTAGGCGGTGTTGGGCAGCAGGCCGCTGACAGCCAGCGATGTGCCATTGAAACCGGTCCTGCCCGCTTCCGTCCAGGTGCTGTAGGGGGAGACGGAGCGGTCCACGATAAAGTTCTCCTCGTTTGTGGAATTGT
>JAYUWQ010000436.1:0-4251 GCA_043753485.1 bacterium | reverse complement strand
GAAACGTCTGAGCAATTATTTCCAGCCCGCCCGGAGCCGGATGGCGGACCTGAAGACCCGATCCCTCATCAAAAGCATCTGGGATTTTGAATTCCATGTGGTGCGCAATGAACCGGAGTCCCTCCTGCTGGAGAGCAAACTCATCAAGGAATACCGGCCCAAATATAACATCTCCCTGCGGGATGATAAACGCTTCCTCCTGCTCAAAATGCACCCGGCAGAACCGTGGCCCCGGTTCTTCCTGACCCGGACCCGCAAGGATGACGGGGCGCGTTACTTTGGCCCCTTCGCCCATAGCGGCAGTCTGCGCACCACCCTGCACTGGATGCAGCACCAATTCGGCCTGCGCTCCTGCCGGCCGGTGGACCCCGGTGAAACCGACTACAAACACTGCCACAACGACATCATCAAAAACTGTTGTGCCCCCTGCATCGGGCGCATCAACCAGACGGACTATCTGAAAAAGATCGACGAGGCCTGCGCCTTTCTGGAGGGCCGCTTCAAGGACCATCTCAAGGAAATCGAAGCCGAAATGCTGCTGGCCGCGGAGGAACTGGATTTCGAGCGCGCCGCTGAATTGCGCGACATGTTATCCGACTTCCAGCGCACCCTGCATCCGGCGCGCCGCTTCACCCGGGGACGCGGCACCCCGTCCGATCAGATCAAGCCGCTCGAAGACGTCAGGGAGCTGGGTGAAGTCCTGGAACTGGCCCACGCCCCGCACATCATGGAGTGTTTCGACATCTCCAACATCTCCTCCAACCACATTGTCGCCAGCATGGTGCGCTTCAAGGACGGCGTGCCGGATACAGCCAACTACCGGCGCTACCGGATCAAAACCGTCAAAACCCAGAACGACTTCGCCTCCATGGCCGAGGTGGTGCGGCGCCGTTACTCGCGCATTGTGCTGGAAGCCGGTGAAGCGGCTCCTGACACGTTCGAAGGCAATCAGGAAGACGGCCCGGACGCCCTGCGCCGGCTGGCCGGACACCTGGCGGAACACCCGGAAGACCGCAAATCCACCAAACCCTTCGTGCGGATGCCGGACCTGATCATTGTCGATGGCGGCAAGGGCCAGCTGTCGTCGGCCTGTGAGGAATTGCAGCGGCTGGGGCTGTCCAGCCAGCCGATCATCGGCCTCGCCAAGGAACGGGAGGAAGTTTATGTGCCGGACCAGGCGGAACCCATCGTGATGCCGCACTCCATGGGCGCTTTGAAACTGCTGCAACGCATCCGCGACGAAGCCCACCGCTGGGCCAACGGCTACCATCAAATCCTGATGAAACGGCGCATCGGCGAAAGCATCCTGGATGATTGCCCCGGCATCTCCCCGGCCAAAAAGAAAGCCCTCCTCGCGGAATTCGGCAGCGTGGCCCGCCTGCGCCGCCTCACCCCTGAAATCATCGCCCGCCAGCCCGGCATCAGTCTGAAGCTGGCCACGGAACTGCGGGCGTGGCTGGACACGCACTAGCCACAAAAGGGCCCGCCGGCCCCGGACCGATCGGTTATTCCTTCATCAGCTCGGCCATGACTTCCGGATTGGCCCGCAGCGACTTGAAATTCTCATCCACCAGACTGCCCGCGGAGGAGATACCCTGCGCGGCCCGGTTGAACATGGTGGCGCTGCGCGGAGGACTGGCCAGAAATGCCCTGACCTGCATGCTGAAGGCTTCCATGCTGTCGAGCAGCGGACGGGTTTCCGGATGCATCCGGGTCCTCAATCGTTTCAGCCGGTAGACGGCATCACCCAGCCCATCCTTTTTGAGTCCCGAAAGACTGCTGTCCTTGAGGGTGGTGTTGATGGATTTCAGCACGTCGCTGGTTTCACTTTCGATGACCTCGATGGAGCCGGCCAGGCTGAGCATGGCAGGCGCGCGGCCTTCCGCATATTCCAACAGAAGTCTGGCCGAGAGATGGTGCGGGGCCGCGGCGGTCACCTTGCGCAATTGGGCGGCAACGGCCGGCATTTTGACCCACGCCGGGGCTTTTTCCCTGGCTGGCGCGGCTTTGATGATCTTGTCGAATTCCGCCAAGGCCGTCGTCAGCGCGGCCGGCCGCGTGGTCAGCGCCAGATCGCGGGCCTGATCGAATTCCTTCAGGGCAAAGACATTGATCGACATCAGGGCATGCGGACCTTCGGTCAGGAAAAAATCCCGGACGGCCCGTTCATTGGCAGCCGGGACGCCCACGATGCGGCATTGCCGGCCTACCGCTCCCCGGATTTTGGCGGGAACGCCTCCGACCGGCTGCACCGAGCCATCCGTATTGAGATCACCCGTCACTGCCAGGGCCTCATCCCACGGGGTGCCCGTGTAGAGCCCTTCCACCAGCAGGGCGCAGGCAACGGCCGCCGAAGGCCCGTCCTTGGGCGTGTATTTATCAGCAAAGGAAACCTCTATCTTATAATTCTCCGGCCACCGGCCATGCCGGATGGTATGGAACTTCCTGACTTCCTGCAGGGCCTTCTCCATCATGGGTCCGGTGTCCTGATTGAATGTCAGGGTAGCTTCGGCCAGGCCGGGCGTGGGAAGTGCCACCACATTCATCTGGGAGGTGGCTCCTGCCATCTTGCCGCCATCCAGCTGCATCACCAGCAGGCCATTCACCCGGCTGGTGCGGGATTTCAGGTCCACGGCGGCCGCTGGTGGCGATACCGGCTTTTCCCCCGCCACCGTTGAGGGAGACCCGGCCGGCAAAACAGGGGGTGTTTCCGGGGGAGGAGTCTGCGCCCACCCACATGGTGCGCATCCAGTGGAAATCAGCAGAGTCACCAGACAGCGGAACCGGGTATTCATAAGGATAAAATCAAAATCCGTCCGATTTGTTAAAGCTTTCTGCGGGAAGCACAACATTTATCTTAACCGGAAGGCCATTTAACTGGATTCCAAACCGGGCCCTTCCCCGATCCTCAGGAAATCAACTTGCAAGGCGGGCGGGTGGCGCTCAGATTGAAGCTTCAAATGCGTTCCCTGCTCAAATCCTCCACCGGCATCCTGCTGGCAGCCCTGCTGCTGGCGTGGACCAGTCTGTGCGGAGCCGGGATGGTCTCCCACTGTTCCATCGGGGATCACGATTCCTGTGACCACGGCGTGGTGCATTTTACCGACTCCGGGGTGCCTGACTCCTCATCGGAAACTCCGGATCACCACCACCCGGGACAGAGCGGCGGCGGCTGCTGTCCCTTGGATCATGAGCACTCCGCCCCTGGCACCGAGATGCTGCCGTTGCACCCCATGGCGGTGTCTCCTCCCGTTTTCGCCGAAATCTTCGCCTGTCCGGTTCCCCCTTCGTTTATCCTGACTTCCCTTGAGTCCCAACCCCCGGTTCCTCCGGGACGTGTTTCCCCAGCTCCACCGCCACCTCATTTGGCCTGTGGTCCCCTCTTGGTTTGAGCTGAATTGGCTGTGGCAGCCGATGGCTGTCCTTTCCCGGGATCTCCCGGTCGATTGATCCGCCCAGGTCCGTACGTGCCTGTCTGGTTTTGCCCGGCAAAACCAAAACCTTCCGAATCCGAATTCCCTTTCCAGGGCTGATGCCTCCCCCGCTGACTATGTCTGCAAATATTGCTTTAACACGCCCGCTTTTCACCCTGCTGGCGCTTCTGGCCCTGCCTTCAATGGCTGCGGCCGGCACTTACACGCCCGATTCTGCCGCCTCCTATGCGCTGGCTCACAATTCCGGTCTGGCGGCCGCCCGCCTCGGCGTGGATCAGGCCAAGGCCCGCCTGCTTCAGGCTGGAGGGCTCAGCAATCCGGAACTCGAATCCGAAGTGCGGCCCAACCTGGCGGGACGCGAGTTCTCCCTCTCGGTTGGGTTTTCCCAGCGGTTTCCCCTGACCCACCGCCTGCGCCTGGAAAAAGCGGTCTCCTCCACCGGGGTCGCCCTCGCCGAATCCGAGGTCCATTCCGCCAGCCGCACCCTCGACACCCAGGTCCGGGAATTGGCCATCAAACTTCAAGCCCTCAGCGCCCGTCAGGAAATCAACTTCCGCCAACAGGCTGCCGCCCGCGATCTCGCCGCCGCCATGACCAAAGCCGCCGCCGCCGGGGAAACCCCTCCCCTCGAAGCCGCCCAGCTTGAATTGGAAGTTTCCCGTCTCTCCATCCTCGCCCTGCAGGACACCACCGAACGCGCCACCCTGAGCGGATCCCTCCGTCCCCTGCTCGGCTGCCCCGCCACGGAACCCATCCAAATCACCGGCACCCTGACTGCTCCCGCCATTCCCCCTTCCTCCCCCGTCACCACTCCCGC
>JAYUWQ010000435.1:0-1753 GCA_043753485.1 bacterium | reverse complement strand
GGTATAGGCCTTTTTGAAGTCGTCGGTGGCGGCTTCTTTTTTGGAAGCCTGCTTGGAAGAGCGGCTCTTTTCCCAAGCGGACTGGGCTATCTCGTGGGCATCGCTGACCTGGGTATTCAGTTTGAGCAGGCCTTTGAGATAACGCTCGCGGCTTTCAATCTGCTTGTCCTGCACCACGCGGTCGGTGCGTTCTTCGTTGTCGATCAGCTTGCGGGCGAGGTCGAGGTAGGCATCGGCGATGAAGCCGAAAGTATTCAGCAGACGCTGCACCTGTTCCTCGGACTTTTCGATGCGGATGGAAATCTCAACTTCCTGTTCACGGGTGAGGAGCGGCACCTGGCCCATCTGTTTGAGATACTGCCGGACGGGATCGTCGAGGGTATCGGCGCGCAGGGCTTCGTTTTTCTCGTCAAGGTCAGGCAGGACCCGGGAGTTGGCGTGCGAAGTGGAGGGCAGGGGACGGATGCGGTCGACCTGTGAGGCGTCGATGATGTCGATCTCCAGGTTCCGCAGGCGCAGGATGATCTCCTCGACCACATCGGGCAAGATGAGATCGTTCGGCAGGGCATCATTGAGGTCGTCGTAACTGACGTGGCCCTGTTCCTTGGCGAGCTTGATGAGTTCGCGGAGTTTGAACTGAATGTCCGGGGAATCGATGGTGTAGTCCTGCGGCGAGAGGACGGGGAGGGAGGCGTCACCGGAACTGGTTTTGCGGGGACGGCCGCGTCCACGTTTGACCGCCGGGGCGTCAGCATCCGGGGCAGGAGAGGGAGAGACAGCGGCAGGAGGCGGCGTGGGGCGCTTGGGCATGAGAACCGTGGGAGGGAAATGCGGAACGTGGGGCAAGGAACGTCCGGTAGGCGGGCGGGATGGTCAAGAAGTTCTTATCTGGCGGTGGGGTGGGTTTTTTGGGGCGGGGAAGGCGGACCGGTCTCAGGTGGATGGAGTAACAAGGGCAAACCAAGGCGGAGTTGGTGATCTGACCTCCGTGCGGCGGCGGGGCGCAGGCCGAGCAGGGAGGCCAGGCTGCAAACCAAGGCGAGGCCACGACCGGAGTGGCCGTTGCCGGTCCGGGAGAATTCCCTGCGCCAGAAGCGGTCGAAGTGATAACAGGAATCCTCCGCTTCAGGCCTTGAGCCGTGCGGCGTGCTTTTCGAGCAGCACTTTGGTGGCTTTGATGCCATCGCTTTCGGACAAGATCTTGCCTTCGTATTCAATGCCGATCCAGCCGTGGTAGCCGTGTTTTTTCACCACGATGTCGAGCATTTTCTGATAGTCGGTATGGGTTTCGTTGCCGGCGGCGTCAAAGTCGTGGGACTTGGCGCTGACGCCTTTGGCATAAGGCATCATTTCATCCACCCCGAGGTAGCGGTCGTATTCGCCGGTGGCCAGTTTGAAATTGCCGAAGTCCGGCAGGGTGCCGCAGTTCGGCATGCCGACACTTTTGATCACGCTGCTGAGCCATTGGCCGTCGGAGGAAAAACCACCATGGTTTTCCACGATCACGCCAATGTCGAGGGGCTTGGCCAGGGTGCTCAGCCGGGCCAGGCCATCGGCGGCGAGTTTGGCCTGCTCCTCACGGCTGCCGGTGCTGTGGGCGTTCACCCGGATGCTGTGGCAGCCGAGGAATTTGGCAGCTTCCAGCCATTTCACATGGTTCTCCACGCCCTTTTTACGCCCATAACCTATGAATGCCGCCCATAGCGCCCACGAAATCCTCGACATCATGCTCCGCCACCTCGGCTACAGCGTG
>JAYUWQ010000434.1:0-1753 GCA_043753485.1 bacterium | reverse complement strand
CACCGCAGACTGCGGTGCCCTGTGGTTCGTTTTAAACCCCTCCCCCCTGAAGTCATGTTCCTCCGCCTTCTCCTTCTGCCCCTCTCCGCCGCCTTGCTGCACGCCCAGGAGCCTGCCGCCCCCACACCGCCGCCGGCGGATGCCAAAGATCCCCATCATCATCAGGACGCCGCCGCCGGCATTGCCAGCGCCGGACGGAAGATGGAGTTGGTCAAGGGCCTCACGGAAGCCGATTTTCTCCGCCTCGGCGCAGAACCGAACACCGTGGAGCTCATCGTGGTCGCCGTCTGGAATGACGAAAACTACGGCATGAATTTCAACGGCTACGCCAAGGGAAATGCCACCTACACAATCCCGAAGGATTGGAAGGTCAGCGTGAAATACATCAATCCTAGCCCCATCCCGCACAGCCTGCTCGTCGTCGAAAAAGACTCGCTTAAAAAAATCCAGATGCCGGAGCCCTATTTCAAGGGAGCGGCGGTGCCTGACTTCCTGAAGGGTCTCGCCTACGACACCGCCACTTTCACCTTTGTGGCGGATGAAGCAGGCGAGTATGCCCTCGCCTGCGGTTTCCCCGCGCATGCCCTGAATGGGCACTGGATCGCCCTCGAAATCAGCGGCACCGTCACCGCGCCCACCCTCAAACTCGGCACCGGCGAACCCAAACCCGCCAGCCCCGCCAAGGTTAAATAGCCCTTTACTCCCATCACATGCTAGACCGCGCCAGCACCATCGCCCCTGCCGGATTCAACCGCTGGCTGGTTCCCCCCGCCGCCATCGCCGTGCATATGTGCATCGGCCAGGTGTATGGTTTCAGCGTTTTCAAAAAGCCGCTCGCCACCAGCGGCTGGAGCGAAGCCGAGATAGGCGTCTCCTACAGCATTGCCCTCGCCCTGCTGGGCCTCTCTGCCGCCGTTTTCGGCAAATGGGTGGAGCGCAGCGGTCCGCGGAAGACCATGCTGGCCTCCCTGCTCTGCTTTTGCTCCGGCCTGCTGATCTCGGCAGTGGCCGTGCGCACCCATCAGTTGTGGCTCCTCTACGCCGGGTACGGCCTGATCGGCGGGATTGGGCTGGGACTTGGTTATATCGCGCCAGTTTCCACGCTGATGAAGTGGTTTCCTGACCGCCCCGGCATGGCCACCGGCATGGCCATCATGGGTTTCGGCGGCGGAGCGTTGATCGGCAGCCCGCTGGCCGAAGAGTTGATGAATCATTTCAAAACCACCAGCCCCTACCCCGGAGCCGGCGCTTCGGAAGCTCTCCTCGTGATGGCTGGCCTCTATGCCATCTCCATGGCTCTCGGTGCCTGGCTGATCCGCGTGCCGCCCGCTGATTGGAAACCCGCCGGCTGGGTGCCTCAGGTCAATCCTGGCAAACTGGTCACCACCGCCAATGTCGCGGTCGATACCGCCTGGCGCACACCCCAATTCTGGCTGCTCTGGTGTGTCCTCTGCATGAATGTCAGCGCCGGCATCGGCATCCTCGGCCAGGCTTCCCCCATGATCCAGGACATGTTCAAGGTCACCCCCGCCGCGGCCGCCGGTTACGTGGGCCTGCTCTCCCTCTGCAATCTCGGCGGACGGTTCCTCTGGTCCTCCATCTCAGACCTCACCGGCCGCAAAGGCATCTATGTGATCTATTTCGTCCTCGGAGCCCTGCTTTACGCCAGCGTTCCCTGGATTCAGGGCCAGGGGAATGTCACCCTGTTTGTTGTCGTTACCGGGCTCATTCTCACGATGTATGGCGGCGGATT
>JAYUWQ010000433.1:0-4263 GCA_043753485.1 bacterium | reverse complement strand
ATCGTTGGTCACACGGCCACCAGCGTGATGTTGAACTGGTCGCAAAGCCTGGCGGTTTCCTCCTTTTCGAGGAGCAACGTGCGTCCCGCCTCGATCGCCAGCACCAGGATCCCGGCTGCCGCCGCGGTCTCGATGGTTTTGGGACCGACCACGGGAACATCAAAACGGAAGTCCTGGTTGGGTTTGCTGACTTTGACGACCGTGGCCTTGCCTTTGCCCATGCTGCCGCCCCGTTTGATGCATTCATTGGTGCCTTCGAAGGCTTCCACGGCCAGCACCGTGCCACGCCGCACCACCACCGTCTGCCCAATGTCGAGGCGGCTGATCTCACGGGCGATCTTCAGGCCGAAAGCCACATCCAACAATTCCTTGGGTTTGCGCACCGGACCATACAGATGCCCCGCGGCCGGCAGATGGTCCTCCAGGAAACTGACCGCCGGAAGCAGGGTAATCCCGTCCTTGGCCAGTTCATCGGCGATCCCGCCAAACAGCGTCTCAGCATTCCGCTCCTTCAATCGTGCCAGCATCATCAATAGCCTCAGGTCAGGACTGAGGGCGAAAAGATTTTTCGGCGCGATCTGCCCGCACATCACCGCCTGTTTTACCCCGTGCCGTTGGAAGAATTTGCTCAGCTTCCCCAACTGCCCCACTTTCAGCCACTCCCACGCCTCGACGCCGGACTCCAACGAAGGGTCGGTTTCATCCACAAAGGCTGCCACCGCGACCCGGGCCACCCCGGCCCGGCGCGCGCCTGCGGCCATGGCAGCGGGATAAACGCCGCTGCCAGCGATGATTCCCAGGATTTCCGGCACGTTCTGCATGGCTTCGATCAATCCCGCATTGTGCCTTCGGGCAAGAGAAAACCCGGCCGGGCCGGATCCTGCCTCCGCCGGTAAGCTTCCAGGGCATGCCTCATGGAGAGAAACGCAATTTCGTCAGGATCAACCGTCAGGGGATCCAGCCAATGCACGCTGGCCACCCCGTCCAGCGCTTCCGGAACCTCATGACCTTGCGCCCGCGCCACAAAGAAAAAGTCCAGCACCGGATAGGTCACGTCCTTGTAAAAATACAGATTGGGCTGCGAGCAGAGAAACTCGATGCCTTCCGGGGCGAACCCCACCTCTTCCACAAACTCCCGCCGCACCCCCTCCTCGGCCGTCTCGCCCTCATCGACAAATCCACCGGGCATCGCCAGCTTGGCCTTGGCAGGCTCCTTGGCCCGCCGGATGAACAGGGCCTTGCCATCCGCCCGGACCAGCAGCGCTGCGGTGGCGCAGGTGGTATTGAAGTAGTAACGGAAACCACAACTTCCGCAGTCCAACGGCTGACTGGCCCGGCCCGCCGTAAAGGGCACCCCACACGCGGGACAATAGCGGAATTTCTGACTGGGATGCATCCAGCCCACTCAACGGAAACCCGCCCCACAACGCAAGGGCGGGCGCATCATTCCCTGAAAATGAAAATCCGTGCTGTTCCCTCCAATCCGTGCCATCCATGAAGCCGCCCCCGGCCCCTCATTGCCCCTTATGACTCTCCCCAACATCTCTCCCGGTATCGATCTGGTGGAAAATGCCCGCATCGCCGCCGCCATCGAACGGGGCGGTGATTCCTTCCTGCGCCGGACCTTCACTGAAGCGGAAACCGCGTATTGTCAGATTCACCGCAATCCCGCGCCCCGCTTCGCCGCCCGTTTCGCCGCCAAGGAAGCGGTGGCCAAAGCTTTTGGCACCGGACTCGGCGAAGCTGCGGCTTTCCGGGAAATCGAAGTCATCCATCTCCCGGGCGGGGCTCCTGCGATCCAATTGCATGGCGCAGCAGCGGCCACCGCCGCGGCCCAGAAGATCACTTCCATTGAGCTGAGCCTGACGCATACCGATCACTACGCCGCCGCCATGGTGGTGGTGCAGCGTCAACCAGCCTGATTCCGCCTACTGGCCGCCCAGATCGAGTGATTCGATTCCATACTTGGCCCCGATCTCCTTCAACTTCGCAGACGCGGTTTCGCCATCCTTCTGATGGCTGGCCATGGCGGTTTGAAATGCAGCCAGCTTGGCGACAATTTCCTGTTCGGCGGTGCCGCCCTTAGCCTTTTCAGCGGCCATATAAGTCTCCATCTGATCGACCGGCACCGGCAGATCATCTAGGGTAGTCTGCAGACGGGTCATCACCCCGGTCATCGCCTGGTAGGCTTCCGTCAGATCCGCCGGCAATCCTTCCGTCTTCACCGCCACCGCCCGCCGCACCAATTCGCGCAGATTGGCCAGGCCAGCTGCCGGATCCTTAGATTCCTGATTGGCTTCCATGAAAGCCTTGATCTCCTTGATCTCCGATTTGAATCCGGCCAGTGCGGCTTCCTGCCCGCCAACCGGCGTTTCCGGAGCCGCGGCCGCAGGCGCAATCGAAACCACTGGAGCCACTGCGGCCGGAGCAGAGGGTGCTGCCGCGGGAGCCGCCACCACGTCCTCCTTCTTTTCACAGGAGGTGAGCAGAGCAGCTCCAGCTAATGATGTCAGGGTGAGACGCAGAGGGGAAAAAATCAGCTTCATTGGTTTCATGATAAAACTTTCACCGGCGTGACAAGGCAAGCGCAATTCCCACCCGCCTGCGCCACCACTGCTCCGCTGTGCGGCCGATTGCCGGCAAACCTGTCCGTATGCTGTCCCGGCCGGCTTTTCATCGGGGACAGGCAAAAATCGCAGCCCCGACCTACAGGATGGCCGGGCGGGAGACCGGCAAGCCCTGCGCCTTTTTGCTAACCGTGATAAACGGCGCGCGGAGATAGAGCGGCTCTGTCTCCACCACCGCCAGCCGGGCGATCGCCTCCACGGTGAGGCCACCGGCCCGGCAGGCGAGGACATCGGCCCTCGGCTGCACCGGACGGGCCTGACAAAATGGCGGACTGACTTTGTCCAGGGTGATCAACTGTCCTGGCCAGCCGGCGGTGCGCGCCGCGATGGCGGCCTCATCCTCCACCACCGGGGGCAAGGTGAGCCATCCGCATTCCACTTCGGCATACCACCATGCACCGCGCCGGGCGTCGCCTGTCACGGCATAACGCTCCAACCCGTAAGCTTCCCCCACGGCCGTCAGGGAGGGCAGCCCGATCAACGGGACCTGATGGGTCAGACTGATCCCCAGCGCGGCGGCAATGCCCACGCGGATCCCGGAGTAGCTGCCGGGCCCGGTGCCCACCACGATCAAGTCAGGTGGCGCCGCTTTGAGCACCGCTCGAAGGGGTTCAAAAATCACCGAATTATGGGACCGGTCACTGGTGAATTCGATCACCTCCACCGGCCGGCCCTCCTCATACCGCGCCACACTGCCGTGCGCCGTGGAGGTCTCGATCGCCAAAATGGTATCCATGCTTTCTTCCTGGGCGCAGCGGGAAGGAAAAGCAACGCGGCGATTCAACTCCCGCCCTCCTTGGATCCCGCCGGGACTTTATTTCTCGCCTTTGGCCCGGGGTTCGGCACTGACGCGGTCCATCGCCCCGGAACTGGTCACGAAGGGCCCACCTTCCAGCGGCGCGGTGTTGGTAAAGGCCACGTCCGGCATATCGGAAGGCAAACCGCCCAAGGGGAAATCCTTGCGCAACGGGTGGAACGGATAGCCGTCCCACATCAGGATGCGCCGCAGGTCGGGATGCCCCGTGAACTTGATGCCCATCATGTCATAGACCTCACGCTCATGCCAGTCGGCGGTCGGCCAGAGGTGGCTCACGGTGGCGACCTGGAGATCGTCCTCGGACACGGCAGCCTTCACCCTCAGGTGGACTTTGGTGCTGAGCGAATACAGCTCATAAACCATCATGTAACGGGGGTCCTCTCCCATGTTATCCACACTGCTGATGTCCAACAGGAGATCAAAGGCCAGCTCTCCCTGGCAATAAGTCATCACCGGCACGAGGGAGGGGGGTGTGAGGGTGATGCTGGTCTCCCCACGGAAATCCGTGACGGACAGAATGGCACCGGGAAATTTCTCCTGGAGGGCAGCGGCGGTTTCGGCGGCGGTCATGATGGGAAAGCGCGGAAGGTTGAAGGAAGACTATCCGGAAATCGCGTCCACGAGTTCCTTCTTCTGGGCGAGGAAGGACTGTTCCCCCTGAATCTTCCGCTGGAGGCGCATGA
This sequence comes from bacterium, assembly GCA_043753485.1. Lineage (GTDB taxonomy): Bacteria > Verrucomicrobiota > Verrucomicrobiia > Verrucomicrobiales > V1-33 > CAIZWU01. The sequence goes on along the minus strand of JAYUWQ010000433.1, from coordinate 136 downwards.
AACCCTCGATCAGGGCTTCCGGACGCGGCGGGCAGCCGGAAATATAAACGTCCACCGGAATCAGGCGGTCGATCCCCTGCAGCACCGCATAACTGCGGTACATCCCGCCACTGCTGGCACAGGCGCCCATCGCGAT
>JAYUWQ010000432.1:0-11543 GCA_043753485.1 bacterium | reverse complement strand
GGGATTCGTTCACAAGGGCGGCAAAGCGCAGGGTGCGGGCGGAAGCGGAACCGGCAAAACTCTGGGCGAGGCTCAAGAGGGCCGCGATGCCGGTAGCGTTCGCATTGGCCCCGGGGCTGCCGGCCGTGCTGTCGTAATTGGCAGTGACCAGCACGATTTCTCCCGCCCGGGGCCCAGGGGCGCCAGGGAGATCAATCACCAGATTATAATAGGTCTGCCCATCGGCCTCGAATTCATGGCGGGAAACCTGAAACCCCAAATTGGCAGGCCCCAAGGTGGATTGGATGTATTTCTGGGCGGAACTGAGCGTTTCCGGCACCCCGGCATGGCGGGAGCCGATCCCTGCCGCCAAAGTCCGGACCTGCGCCCGGAGGTCGGCATCGTTGAGCAGACGCCTCACCGGGACCCGGCTGGACTGTTCCTCATGCACCTCATCCAACTCGAAATAAATGAACATGGCGAGCGTGCCAGTGAGGATGAGTCCAATCGGCAGTCCGAGGATGAGAAAGCGGACGGTTTGCTGGGGAGTGAGAAGCGGCATGGCAAAAGAAGCTACGGCCTTGGCCGGGCTGGAAATCAGCGATCCTTGAAATCCCGAGATCAGTTGGAGGGCAGCGTCATGGGGGCCCCTTTGATCAGGCGGCAGAATTCCTTCTTGGTGACCCGATGGTGTGTGCCCTCTCCGGGTTCCACTCCAGGAGCGGAGTCCGGAATGGCTTTATACTCCACGGCGAGCCGCTCCAGTTTGACGAGGCGGAGGGTGGTGTCCGGCGTTTTCCACAGTTGTCCCTGCTGTAATTTCATCTCATTGCATAAGTGCCCTGCCGCGCAGGCGCAACCCCTCTGCCTCCATGCCTCCGCTTGCCGCCACCACTTCCCTGCTCCCGATTTCCAATGTTTTTATGACCTTCCCGTGGTATGCCCACCTCAAGGATTTGAAGGACAAATCGTGGTGGATTGCCGCCCTGATCAGTTGGGGCATTGCCCTGATGGAATATCTGTTTCAGGTGCCGGCCAACCGCATCGGATATCAAAGAGGGATCGGCCTGGCCCAGCTCAAGATTCTCCAGGAAGTCATCACCCTGGCGGTCTTTGTGCCATTTGCCTTCTTCTACATGGGGAATCGGCCCCGCCTTGACTTTGTGTGGGCCGGACTGTGCCTCGTCGGCACCGTGTATTTCATTTTCCGTGGGGGAATGGGCGGAAAGTAATCAGCCCGCCGTCCCCTCACAGCCCGATGATCACTTTGAGCCGCGCAAATTTGGCTCCACTGCCGTTCAAAGGGATGGCGACCGTGATCAAATCCGGCGCCCCTCCGTTTTCCTGAACTTGGATGCCATCCGTGGATGCCGCGGTGGTGGCACCGATCAGGTAGGAATCCGGCCAATTGCCCAGGGAAGTGCCCGCTTCGACGCGGAGGATCACATCCGGAGTCTCCGAGGCATCCTGCCTCTGGAAACTGAAAATCAAAGCCTCCGGCGTCGCCGCAAAGGCCACCGTGGAGGAGACATCCTTCACCGCCGGGTTGCCACCGAAGACGAATTCCAAGGCATTGGAGGTGCCATCGGAATCAGCATCATTGCCCGCTTCCGCCGCTCCCCCCGGGATTCCCGCGTTAGTGAGCCAGTCCGCAAAACCAACCGCGCCGCCGCCACCGCCGGTCGTAGTGAAGGACAGGATACCAGCCGTCTGAAGGTTGGTATTTTCCGGATTCGAGGCTCTGACCCGGTAGTAATAAAGCGTGGACGGCGTCAGTCCGGTCAGCGCGGCGGTGACGATCTCCGCGCCATCGCCGGCCCCGGTGATGCCACCGGAAAGGATGGTGGCCCCGGTCAGGACCGGACTGGTGCCGTATTCAAAAGTCACCGTGCTTTCCGCCCCATTGGGATTCACTAGCCCCCGCAGGACAGCCGTGGTGCCCGCTACCGCAGTCGCCGCCTGCGTGACGGGAATCGGGCCGAGGCGAAGCCGGAAAATCTGCCCATTGCCTGCCGGAACCAGACTGCTGAGCGCCCCGCCTGCACTGGTCGTGCCGTAAAAGTGCCCATCGGTGTGCCGATGCAACCCTCCCCGGGGTTTGGCTCCCGGCACCGCGCCAAGCGACCCCGTAAATAAATAAACCGTCCGGAAGGTGCCATCCGCAGAGATCTTGAAGATCGTGCCCTGATTACCGACACCCCCTGACTCCGTCGTACCATACCAAGCCCCAACTGGATCCTGGATCAGACTGGATTGAGGATTGGCTCCCACCAAGTCTCCCGATGGTCCGGAAAATTCCGCGATCGTGGTCAGGACTCCATCCCCACGGTTAATCTTGAAGACCGTCCCCAGGCCTTCCGAACCCCCAAATTCCGTCGTGCCCCATAAAAACCCTGCCGCATCAACCACCAGAGCATGCGCCGGTCCGTCCCCCTTGAAGTCACCCTCAGTTCCACTGAAAGAGGCCACATGGACGAAACTGCCGTCCGCGGGTTTGATCTTGAAGATGGTTCCCAGATTCGAGTCCCCCCCTTCGTAAGTAGTCCCCCAGAAAAAACCCGTCCCATCCGCGGTCAGTCCAGTCGATGGGCCATCCCCAAGGAAAGCCCCGCTGGTTCCGGTGAAGTTGACCATCGTAGTCAGGACTCCGGTCACCGGATTGATTTTGAAAATTGTCCCCCCCTGCTCGCTCCCTCCTTCGGAAGTCGTTCCCCACAGAACTCCGCTTTCGTCCAGAACAAGGCGCCCACTGGGATTGCGTCCGTTCGGGCCTGTAAACTCAAAAATCAGCGTAAATACCTTGGTTTCTGCATTGATTTTAAAGACAATACCGAAGTTTGACACTCCCCCGGCAGCAGTGGTTCCCCACATATTACCAAGCTTATCGCTGAGCAGTTCAGCGGCTGGATTTGCCCCGGGCACCGCCCCGGCAATTCCAGTAAAAATCAGCACATTGGAAGTGGCGCCTGTCACCGAGTTTACCGTGAACAGTGTCCCGGCATTGGCTTCTCCCCCATTCTCCGAAGTTCCCCAGAGCAATCCATCCGGACCAGCAATCAGACCTGTTCCGGGATTACTGGCAGCCGTGGCCCCCTGCGTTTTCACAAAATTGAGAACGGATTGGAAGGCGCCGGTGGTCGCATTGATGGTGTAAATGGTGCCCAGCCGTGAACTTCCCCCGTCGGTGGTCACCCCCCGGAAGGAGCCTGCCTGATCCATGACCAACGCCCCATACGGCGTGCTTCCAGACATTAAGCCATCAACGCCGGTAAACTGCACCAAGCTGCTGAAAACCAAGGTATTGGAGTTTATTTTAAAGATAGTTCCGTAATTGTTTGCTCCTCCTGCGTTGGTGGTTCCCCAGAAGGAACCCGCCCCATCCGGCGCCAAGGCTACCTTCGGAAATCGCCCCGGCACCGCGCCAGCTGCTCCCGTAAATTGAGCTACGGAAGAAAAGCCACCTCCCGCCACCGAATACCGGAAAATCGTCCCAAAACCTCCCGCGCCGCCCGCACTGGTGGTCCCCCACCAAATTCCCGCTTCCCCGGCCCGCAACGCCGCGGTTGGCCGGCTTCCCGGGACCGCCCCCGCCGCACCCGTGAAGTCCAGCAGCGTCGTCAGTTCTGACGTCGCCGTATTCAATGAGAAAAGACTGCCCTGCCCGCTGCCCCCCCCCTCCGCCGTCGTGCCCAACAGGTTGCCTGCGCCATCATGCACTAAAGTTCCTTCCGGAGACCGGCCGCGCCTCGCTCCGGCGACGCCCGTAAAGTCGAGTACACTGGTAAACAGCAGATTGGCAGGATTCAGCTTGAAGATTGTCCCGTGGCCTCCCACTCCCCCGGAAGAGGTGGTTCCCCACAGTTGCCCCCCGCCATCCCGTTCCAACCCGGCCAAAGGAAAGCTCCCTTTGGCAAAACCACCAGTCCCGGAAAACTCCACAATCGACGTAAAATCCTGGTTAACTGGATTGAACCTGAACACAGTCCCAAAACCATCGCCAAAGTTTCCAGTGCCCCCGAGAAAAGTAGTTCCCCAAAGGATCCCCGTGCCATCATCAACCAACTCCGCCTGGGGTCTCCTTCCCCTCGCCGCCCCACTGGGCCCACTGAAATGCACCATCACCGTCAACTCGCCGGCGGGACTCAATCGATAGATCGTCCCGTAGCCGTAAGCCCCTCCCGAGCGGCTCGTTCCATAAAAGAACCCATCTGTGTGCTTCAGGAGCCCACTGTTTTCCGGCCCCGTCGGCCCCGCCTGAAACGCCGTCACCGGCTCAAAGACCGGGCCCGCCAGGCCTATCAACAAACTTAGATACCAAAAAGCCAGCAAGGTCGATAATCTCTTCATAATTAAGGATAATTATGAAAATTATACTTCTCTTTGCTTTTTCTTCAAGACTTCTTTAAAGCCCATTTACGGCGATCCTCCACCATTTCCACTTAAAGCAAAAAACCGCTGCGGAAGGGGTCATCTTCAGCGATCAAAAAGGTATGGCGCCCCGTGACCCAAGCCTGGCCCTCAATCTCGCAGATGACTCCACCGGTCACCGGATCGGAGTCACGCCCCACGATTTTTCCCCGGAAGACGCTGCCCGTGATGCCTTCGACGGCAAAATCCACTCCATCACCCACCACGCCCTGACTGGACAGCAGGGCCAACCGCGCACAAATTTCCATTCCGCCAGCACTACGGTCCACCCCCCCATCGGCAGAGACGCACACCTGCCTCGCATCCGCCCGGCCTCCCCGCCGGCGGGAGGGAGGACCCGTAAAAACCACCCCCACAGGCACCGCCGCCGGAGTAATTCCCGGTAGTTCCTGCTTCTGCAGTCCGGTCAGGGCACCCAGCAGGGCCCTCCCCGCCACCGCCAACTCCGACTCTGCCTCCGCCGCGATCGACAACCCCACTCCCCCGGCCTCCACAAAAGCAAACAGCCCCCCGCCAAAAGCCAGATCGTAATTCACCCGGCCCAAACCGGGCACCTCGACCCGGCAGCCGGTGGCCACCACCCGGGAGGGGGCATTCTCAAAAAACACCCGTTCCACCTGGCCTTCCCCGATTTGCCCGTAGGCCCGGATCATCCCCACGGGCGTATCCAGCCGCAGGCGGGTCTCCGGTGCCTTCATCTCCACCAAGCCGCATTCGAGGAGGATGGTGGTCAAAGCGATTACCCCATGGCCACACATGGAGCGGAATCCTCCCCGATGCATGAACAGCACCCCAAAATGTGAGCCGGTGTGCTGGGGCGGTGTCAGCAGGCAGCCATGCAAATCAGGATGGCCCCGGGGCTCAAGCAGGATCGCCTTCCGCAAATGATCGAAATGCCGTTCCGCATATGCCTGCCGTTCGGCCATCGTCCGCCCCCCCAACGGCGGCACTCCCCGCAGTATCAAACGCAAGGATTGCCCCCCGGCATGGGCATCTACCGTCTCCACCTGCAACCCATGGGAAGGCACGGCCCACTCATGCAGAGCGGGAAACGGGAGGAAATCATGATCGGCCATGCTGGGTTTATATATTGCCTTGGGAAGCCGCGAGATTAGCGGGTCCCCCTTCGTCAGCAAGCGCAGGCCGCAGCCCGCCATCGTCTCGCTGGACCCATGATTTCCATGACTTCCGGCGGAACATCCCCGCCTGCACAAAAAAGCGGAGTCCCCTTCCGGGACTCCGCCTGATGGGCTGGAAAATCTGGCGGGGCCAAGCCCGCTTAATGACAGCCGCAGCCTTCGCCACAACCACCGCCACCCTGGGCGGGCATCAGCTCGTTCTCCTTGGGGATGCGGCCCAGTTCAAGGGTCCGGCTCACGTAGGCCATGATGAAACTTTCCATCTCCTGGAGCAGCCCGCGGGCCTCCATGAAGGCTTGGACGGGAGGCTCGCTCAAGGTGGAACGGCGCAGGTCCTCAAAAGCCTGCCCTTCCTCCTCGGAGATCTTTTCCCCGGCCATTTCCTTGCGCTGAAGTTGCTCGCTCAAGTCCGCCAGTTTGGCGTATCCTCCGGTCGCGGCGGGATCATTCATAAAGGCGGTGATCCGGTGGCGGGCCGCCAGCACATTTTCATCCTCCAGCAGCGCTTCGCACAGCTCACGGATTTTGTCACCGAGGTCGGCCTTTTGCACCCGGTCATCTTCGACTCCAATAATTAAGCTCATAGTCCCGCCCGATAGCCTGCTCCGCGGTGGCTGCCAATGCGTAATTCAAGAAAAACACCCTTTCCCCGGATTCCTTGCCTCTCCGTTGCCCGATGCGGCCTGACTTCATCAGGTTCTGTGGAGAAAACGGTTGCTTGTCCCCGGCGAGTCACTCCTGCTACCTGCCATGGATATCTACGTGTTGAAGGAAGGCCAGCGGATCGGGCCCTTCCTCCCATTCAAACTGCGCGAACTCCTCGAAGACCGGACGATTCAACCTTCGGACCCGGCTTGGATCGAAGGGATGGAGAGTTGGTCGCCGCTCTCCACCATCGAAGCGCTCGAATCCTGGATGCCCCGCGATCCCGCCCTGCCCCCTCCCCTCCCGATCCCAGCGGAAATCAAGGAAGGAACTGCCAGCAGCGATCTTCCGGGAAATCAAGCCCGCCGCACCCACGCCTGGCTCCGCTGGCTGGCCCGGATCGTCGACAAGATGCTCTGGTTCAGTCTGCTCTGGGTGATCGCGGTCAGCGCGGGCTGGCTGCAGCTGTGGGATTACCTCCTGCTCTCTTCCCTCCTGGTAATCGCTGCAGCTCTCCTCTGGATACCAGTGGAATCCTTTCTGCTCAGCCGATTTACCACCACTCCGGGCAAATGGTTGCTGGGCATCCGGGTCACCGACGAACTCGGCCAACCGCTCACCTACCTTGCCGCCGTCAAACGCACCGTGCTGGTCGTCTGCACCGGAGCCGGCCTGGGTCTCCCGGCCCTCTCTCTGCTGCCCGTCCTCCAAGGCACCATGTCGTGGCTGCTCTACCGCCGGACCGGGACCACCCTCTGGGACCGCGCGGCCCATTCCCGCCTGAGCCACTCCCCCCCCGCTCCCGCCGGCCTCATCACCGTTGCCGCCCTGGGCGGAGCTTGGTTTGCCCTGTGCACCTGGATCTTCATGAGCATCCCGCTCCCCCCGGACGCCCCGGCTGAATTCCGCCAGAAGCTCGAAGAACTCCATCAACTGATGGACCGCTCCCGGCTCCCCAGCGACGCCGAGTCAGGAACAGACTCCCGGAAGCAGACCTGAAATTGGGCTAGAGGAATCCGCCCCTTGGCACCTTGGCCGCGGCCAGTTGCTCCCTCGCCTTGGTGAGCGATGCCAGTAGTTTCCCGCGATCCCGCGCCGGTCACGGGGTCCACCGTCCGCCCACGAGTCCGCACGCTGCCTGAGGGTAGGCGTCACCAGCGACTGCAGACGGGGTGGAAGGGGGTATGTCTGGTTCACTGTCTGCACACCAGCGGATCCATCATCATCATGGCCAACAAGCCCAACAAAAAAGAGCGCCAAATGTCCTCCTGGACGTTGGACCAAAGCCCGATTGGAAAAATGCCCCTCTTTGAGTGCGACGAAACCGTCCCCCTTTGAGTGCTACACGACTTAAAAATCGAGATTTTCACATGGGCCGCCTACTTGGAGGGGGCTGCCATATCGCTCCGTTCATCGGCATTTTTGATTCCGGGAGCGGAGATTGAACGCAAAAACGGCAGGTCCGCTTGCGCAGACCTGCCGATTCATGAGATGCTTTTTCGAAGCGGGATCGTGCTACTGGACCTTGGTGATCTCGTAGACTGTCGTGGTGCCGCTCACTTCATTGGCGACGACCACCAGCGGGTTGCCGTTTGGGCTGTCCTCGGGCTTGATGAAGATCAGACCTTCGGGGCCGAGGTCGCCCGCCCCGGGCGTTGCGACGGGCTGCGTAAAGTCGCGGTTGTTCACGTAGTCCACGAAGAACGGCGCGCTTGGGTCGCTGATGTCATAGACTACCAGGCCGCCGATGCGTTCGAGGCCGATGAAGGCGTAGTCCTTACCGAACACCTTGCCGACCACAACGCCCTCGGGCTCGGGGCCTTTGTCGTCGCTGCGGCCGTCGAAGTCGTTGTTCGAGTTCGAGGCGTTGAAGTTCGCCGGGAAGCGCGACGCGGTGAGACGCTCCAAGTCATCGTTGCTGTCAAAAACCAGTCCGCCATCGGCGTCCCAGATCGAGAACGACCGCGCGCCGAAGGCAAAGATCTCCTCATAGACGCCGGTGACCGGGTTGCGGCCGCTGGCGCTGGTGATGTTGAGGCGTCCGAGGTTGTCGCTGTCCTTGAGCACGGCGGCGTTAGGGAACTTCACCGGGTCGAGCACCACGCTGTTGCTGCCCAGGCGGACGTTTTCGACATAGACCGGGGTCTCCACACCGGTGACGGGATCCTTGACGATGTATTCGCGTGCGTCGCCTTCGTTGGCAGTCACGAGGAACGTCTTGGAGCCGATCTTGTAGCTGGCAATGGCGTCAGGCATGTAGAGGCCCTTGATGGGCCACGGGCGGATGTTGATCTTGCCGGCGTTGCCCACGCCGTCGCGGTCGCTCGCGTCGAGCGCGTTGTGGCGAACCTCAACGATACCGAGCTGAATCGGCTCGGGAGTGTAGTTGCGCGTGAACGTGCCGTCCAGGTTCACGGTGATCTGCGCGACACCGAAGTCGTTGTCGTTGATCACCGCGATGGTGTAGGGGTCGATGACCGCGAGGCCCTCGGTCTTTTCGGTCAGGTTGTAGCCGGCGACGTTGAGATCAACGAAGAGCTGCTTCTCCACGGGGCGGATGTTGTTGGCGACCATCTCGGCGACGGTCAACTGGTCCACGGTCTTGCCCGTGGCACCGATGAGGCCTGTGCTTTGCGCGGCACTGAGCGCCGTCGCACCAGCGAGGTTGAATTGATACACCTTCTTCTCGATCGTCGTGGCCGCGTCGTCCGGCAACTTGTCGTCATCGCGTTCGATCACGAGGAACTCGCCGTTGCCGAGCGACTGTGCGTCACCGATCTTGTCTGCGCGCGAGTTCGGAGCCGCGCCGAGGTTCGGGTTGTCCATCACGTAGATGAACTGGCGCGTGGCGTTGCTGGCGGGATTGAACTCCACGAGGCGGATGTTGCGGTTACCGTTCAGCGCGCCGTTGCTGGCGCTGGCTGGGTTGCGCAACGGGCTTTGCACCCACGCGTAGATGCGGCCGTTGTCGAGCGCGATGGCCTCGAAGCCGCGGTTCTGGCGGCGCTGGGTGAGCACGGCGGGAAGGTGCTCCTCGCCGAACGTTCCGGCGGGCTGGCCAGCGGCGGCGGCGGTGCCGATGGGCACCACACGGCGGATCAACGTGCCAGTGGTATCGAAGTGATAGAGCGCGGGGCGATACTCATCGCACATCCAAAAGGAGCCGTCGGCCAGAAACACAATGCCTTCGAGGTCCGCGCCGAGCGGGTCACGCGTGAGCACGTTCCCGAGCAGATCCACGGGAATCTCGTCATTGTAGGCAGTGCTGGCGGTGCCTCCGACAATGGCAGTATTGGGAAGGCCAGTGAGCAGATTCCCGGCGGAGTCCTTCAATTGAATGCGTTGCGTGAGCGTCAGCTTGCCCGCCTTGCGGTCGAGATTCAAACGCACGACCTCGGGTGCGAAGTCGGGCAGCAGGAATGGACGACGCCCGGTAACGGGATCGGGCTCGGCGTTCGGGCCGCGGTCCGTGTGCGCGGCAAACTTCAGGTTACCGGTCGCGGGATCGATGCCCTCAAACGCCAGACCCGAGAAGCCGCCAAGCGGAATCTCCTGGCCCGCGAGCGTGGTGCCGATGGAGGGGACGTCCGCTGGAGCGAAATTGTAGAGCGTCGTCGCCGCGCCCACAGCCGCATGATCCTTGTAACCGAACGGCACCAGTTTCTTGACCGTGGCCGATGTGATATCAATGACCGCCATCGCGTTGTTTTCCTGGAGTGTCACCCACGCGGTCTTCGAGTCTTGCGAAACGGTGATGTATTCCGGCTCGAGATCCTGCGCGACGGTCGGGTTGTTCAGGCCGAAGATGCGGATGGCCGGGTCGCGTGCGACGTTGTTGAATGGCACAAAGCCTGCAGTGCGCACCTTGCTCTGGGTGAGGTTTTCCACGCCGCCCGAGAGGTCGATGATCGAGACTGAGCCTTCCGGATCGATCGTGTAGGCGTTGTTCGGCTCGCCTTCATTGGCGACGAGCACAAAGCGTCCGTTCGGCGTGAAGGTCAGCATATCAGGAAGCGCGCCGACTGTGACCTGGGAAACAAATTGCAGAGCGGAGTCGAAGAACACAACCTTGCCAGCGTCCGTCTTCACTGCCGCCTCCACCGCAACTGCGATGAGTCCATCACGGACCGCCACGCTGTTGGCGACGGCACCATAAGAGGTGACATCAATCTCGCCAACGGTCGTTGGTGCGGCAGGATTTGCGATGGAGATGACATCGATCTGCGCCGCCTGAGCATTGACAACGAACAGCCTCTGCGTGGCTGGATCATGCGCAGCGATCTCCGCCGCGCTGGTGAGGAAGGAGCCGGCGGCGACGCTGCCAATGGGCGCGACCGAAATGGAATGCGGTGATGCGCCCGACACGGGCAGCGCCACGCAGGTGGCCACGGAAAGGAGTCCGATCGTGTTTAGATAATTGATTTTAGGTTTCATGGTGGTGCTAAAGGGATTACCTCCCGCTAACCCGTTGCCCAGCCGCGAACAACCTCTCCTATGTAACAAATTCGTGAGGAAGCGGGGGCCGGAAGGGTGCAAGGAATTTGCTTTTCGAGGGTGGCGTCATTGGCGGGATCCGGCGGGTCTGTTTCGGCCACTTGCACCGCTGCGCGATGTCCGCAGGCAGCGCGAGATGAGCAGCGGCCGGCCACAGGAAAATGGCTAGCGCCTCCAAATGCCGAACATGAAAAACGTTCCGGAATACCCGGATCACTGCATCAGGAATCCTGGGCGAGTGCGGATTCCTGGCCGATTGAAAAGGCTTTGCCGTGATCCTTGGCCGACGATCTTCATTGCCTCGCCCTCCAGCACGCCATTTGAAATTTCCCCCACTTTACCGTTTGGAACGAACAAGCGTTTGCCATCCCGCTTGTCCACAAACCACCTGCCGTCGTTCTCGCCTCCAGGGGCGGACACCCCGAACCCCTGCGGGATATAGGTTGCCGGTTGCTCCGATATTCGTTGCCAGATGCCCAGATTGTTCCATTCCGTCTCCGGGAGCAATTTGCCGTAGCGGTCAGAATCTCCTTGGATCAACTCGCCCAAGTGAATTGTTGACATGCAGGACGCCAGCATAAACGGGAGGACGGCAAGGAAGCACGGGGCAAAGCGGCATGCGGTTTTCACTTTTCAATGAGCCTGAGCATACCACACCCGCCCGCTGTGCCTAAACTTTTTGGCAACTGTTTTTTCATGTCCTAGGGCTTGTCGACATTGGCCGAAATTTCGAGATAGAGGGCACTTGAGCTTGAAATCTCCTGTGATCAGGCCAATTTGGCGGCGCAGCTTTATGACTGACTTTCATCGCTTCATGCCGGATCCGCTCCGTGAGCGGCTAAAAAAATCAAGTCAAGG
>JAYUWQ010000431.1:0-4269 GCA_043753485.1 bacterium | reverse complement strand
CCGCGCCTTCCGCCGTTACACTGCCAGCGCTGATTGCCGCTCCGATGTTTTGCGGACCGGATGCCTTGGCCAAGGATTGAATTAACTGCGCCTCTGGTGTGCCAAAGCCCATTTTGTCCCGCCGCCAAATAATGTCATCAGGCACCGTTCCGGTACCAGCCTTCCGCAGCGCCCACTTACACCAGCCCTCGCGGATTTTGAGGGCTTTCATGGCCGGTGAAAACGAAAATTCGACCAACCGGTAGTCAATGAACGGCATCCGCGACTCTATGCTGAACGCCATCGAATTCCTATCCTCGAACCGCAATAGATGCGGCAATCCGAAATCAAGGGTGATTCCACGCAGATGCTGGTCCAGATTCTCCACCACCCTGCGCCATGGATAGGACTCGGGAGTTCCGGGGTCACGGACATGATCCACCAGCGCCGCCGCCGCCTCAGGCCGCAATAAGCGGCCGGCCGAACGCCGCAAGGCGTGGCTGTATCCGTAGCGGGCGGCCCCCTTGATCAGCGAGGCTGGAAGCAGTGCCACCGGGACCGAACCCAGTAAATGCCTCAAGGCACCATCACCGGTGGCGCGGCGAATCGACTGCATCTCCTTTACTGCTGCGAACAAACCGCGCTCTTTGATCACGGTCGAAAAATGACACGGATAGGGCCGGTATCCGGCGTAAACCTCATCTGCCCCTTGTCCGTCCAGCAGCACTTTGATCCCACTCTCCTTGACCAGGCGCATGACACACCACTGGGCAAAAATACTGGTCGTGGTAAACGGTTCGTCCTGATGCCAAACCATCCGGTCAAAGTCTGCGGCCAAACCCTCCCCATCCGGAACCGTAAAGTGCCCCGTCGCATTGATGCCGGACAAAACCCGGTTGACAAATTTCCTTTCATTAAAGGTTCCCTCCATGTTGTAAACTACACTGAAGGTATGCTGGGTCCCGCCAGAATGCGTCACTTCCGCATCTTCTGTCAGCAAACGGTTCACCATGCCCACAATGATGGAGGAATCGAGCCCGCCACTCAGGCAACTTCCCACCGGCACATCCGCCCGCAACCGCAGCTTGACCGCATCCTCCAGCAGAACCTGCAGTTTATCCACGGCATCGCCCACCCCGCTCTCATCCCCATCACCGTTTTCCGGAAGTTCCCACCACCTTTGCACCTGCAACCCCCTAGCGTCCAAAAGTGCGCTGCATCCCGGCGGCAGTGAGCGGATTTCCTGAAAAATCGTATAACCAGCGCGGGGACTTGGATAACGACCCCACGCAAGGAAGTTGGAGAGCTGCAGCGGATCTGTCGTCCAGCGGTCACGGGTGACGCGCAGCGCTTTGATCTCACTCGCAAAAGCGATGCCCCCATTTCCGTCCTCAGCATAATACAACGGCTTCACTCCACAGCGGTCCCGCGCCAGGAAAAGCTGCGGCTCGCCCTGACGCCTCAAATCAAGAATTGCCAAGCCCCACATGCCATTGAATCGGTGGAGACACCCGGCACCCCACAGTTCATAGGCCAGAAGAATAACTTCGGTGTCCGTTTTGCTTCGGAAGGAACTTCCGCACTCCTCCAACTCGGTACGTAATTCGGGAAAATTATAGACCTCCCCATTGAATACAATCCACAGCTTCCCGTCGGGCGTCCCCATCGGCTGATGACCCGCTGCGCTAAGATCGAGAATGGCGAGCCGGCGGAACCCCAGCACAGCATCGGCGTGCGGCATCACTGCATCGCCACGCCAGGTGGGCAGCTGCAGTTCCATGATCGTTTCTTCCCCCCCGGCAGGTGATGCTTCGCCGCTCCCGAGAGAACTGAAAAGATAGCCCTCGTCATCCGGCCCGCGGTGGCGCATCAATGCGACAGCTGCCGCTGCCCGCGGCCTGTCAATTGCCCGCCCCGGCGTAATCCAACCAAATATTCCACACATAAATTGCTAGACCGTTGCCCTGGAGTCCGCGCCCTTTCCCGTCAGAGCCTTTAACAAATCGCAGATTTTCGCCACCTCGAATTCGGCATTCAGTACTTTCCGTGCATCCTTCGAAGCCTGCTTAAACATAATGAGACGATCCGTCGTCAGCTCGATGATTGCTTTCGCCATGGCTTCAGGAGTGTAGTCATCTGCCACCCTGCCACCTCGCCCAATTCAAATTCCCTTACTACCTTTGCCCTGCAAGGATTTGGGAGGCAGGATGTAAATACCTGCATCAAAACGCAATGCCGTTAAGGGTTCGGAATATTTCAAATGCCTTAACGTAACACTGTTACCTTCTTAAAAAAGTTATTTTCCAGCGGGATATGACATCCCTCCCCGCCTCCAGTCCGGTTTTTTCCGGTGATTTCCGGACTTCCTTCACCCGGTTGGTCGCGCCACCCTCCGTGGCGCGGGTATTTTCCCTGATGGGTCCCCGCGGGGCAGGCACCCCCAAACTCAATCATTTTGACTGGCTCATGTCTTTGGTCTACCACGCGCTGGCAGGTGAGGGAACCTTCGCCCACCATGTCCTCATGCTCACCGGCGTCCAGGGCTTACACATTAACGAAGTTAGGATTATTTTCCAGCAGGGGAGCGATGATTTTTGTGAGTTGATCCAGCTTTCTAGCAGTATGGAGACGCATTCTCTTCAGGGACATGCCGGGCGGGCTGGCTTTGAAGAGCAGGTTAAGGCTCATTTTGCGCAGGAGGGAGAGGTTGGTGGCGGCGTAACCGCTGCGGCAGCGCTGGAGGTCTCCGCGGAAGATGACGTCGAGCCGCCAGTGCAGGTTGTTCTCCACCTGCCAGTGCTGCCGCACGCTGCGGGCGATCAATCCGGCATCGGGCGCTGGTGACGAAAAACCGCCGCCCGATGGTGACCTTGCCGGTGATCAGATCGAGGGTTTCGCGCTCGCAGAGGGCCAGGCTGGTGAGGCCGCTCCATTGGCCGCGGCAGGCGAGACTAGCGACGTCTCCGGTGACCCAACAGCGCCGGGTTTCGAGGCGTCCGTGGCCTTTTTCAGTCTGCTCCAGATCAGGGGGACGGCTGGCGGCGAGGGTTTCGAGGAGGGGGTTGATTTCGGCTTTGGCTTCGGGCTGGTTGCCTTTGAGGTTGAGGACATAATCAGCGCCCTGGGCGTTGACATAACGGGCGAGGCTGTGCTGGCAGTAGGCGGCATCGCCACTGAGGATGACGCCTTTGAGCTGGAGGTGGCTCAGCAGGAATTCGCATTGGGGGCCTTCGCCACTGGCTTCGGGAATGCGGCGCTGGGCGAGGCAGAGGCCGTCTTCGATGCTCCACAAATTGACCGTGGCGGCCATTTGCAGGGCTCCGGGTTGGCCCCGGCGGCTGCCCCGGAGCTTTTTCCCATCGCAGGCTACCTGCCGCAAGGGCGGGGTGGCGGGCCCGGATCCGGCAGGCGCGGCGGGGACGGGCTGAAGCTGGCGCATCCAGTGGCGCACGGCCCCTTCGAAGGCGTGCGTATCGAGCAGGGCAAAGACCCGGGTGAAGGTATCGTGACTGGGCGGGACGCCTTTGAAGGGGATGACGGTGCGAAGCCACGCGGCTTCATCCCTGGCGAAATCGGCCATGTCCTGGAAGGAATCGCCGCCGGTGAGCAGGCTGCAGAGGGAGATGAAGAGCAGATCGGGGAGGGCGTGCTTCGGGCGGCGCTGGTCGCGGGGATCGGAAATCAGCCGCAGCGAATGATTCAGCAGGGCCGGTGGCGGGAGGGACAGCGGGTCGGTCAGATCAGGGAAATCGTCCATCGGACGGATACGCCGGCACCCGCTTTTTCTAGCAAATTCCCTGCTTTTGTGAAAAGCTGGAAGATTCCATCCTGGAAAACCCGGTTTGCCTGGCCATTAATTGCGTAAGCCCTGCATCGGAGTCACCCTCTCCGATGCGGCCTTGAGACGGCCGGGGACCTTCCCATCGTGGAGGAGATCATCGATCCTGTCATCGTTTTAGCCAACCCCGCCGCGTTCCGCTGTATGGGGCAGGAAACCACCGAACAGTTCGACTTCGGGCGCGGTCACTTTTTCCGCCGCCACATTATCAGGGGTAAAATATGTCCGGCGCGCAAACCCCGAAGCCGCCCCCAGCATCGCCCCATTGGAAATCTTCCAGGAACAGTGACTCACCGCGCCCGGCCTCGTTGCCAACACCATCACCGCCAAATACTGCGATGCCCTCCCGCTCTACCATCACCCCTGTCAGGCGGGGCCACTTCCAGACTACGGGGCAAGCTATTGAACAAATTTTCAGGATGCCCGGTCATCCCGGACAGCTGTTAGGAATT
>JAYUWQ010000430.1:0-4273 GCA_043753485.1 bacterium | reverse complement strand
CTCCGATCTGCAATCCACGGAAGTCCCCCGCTTTTACATCCAACCGGATCCGCCGGCCCTCAGCGCCGCCTTGCTCGCCAAGGGCCCGGTCTACGTCCGCAGCCACACCCTGAACCACTTTGCCGATAATAAATGGACCCCGCAGGTCACCGGCGGCGTCTGGATCGAGGATGCGGCCGACGGCACTTCGGATGGCATCGTCACTTTTCTCTCCAATCCCCCCACCCCGCCCGTCCCTCACGAGATCTTTGCCTTTGGGGCGGATGGTTACACCCTGCCCTCGCTGGCCGGGCTGACCGCGATCCACTTGCCCCGTGTCTACGCCATTCCAGGTGATGTCCTGCAGTCCTCCGCCACCGGCGATATCCGCTACCGGGCCGTTTCTGCCCCGGTGCTGTATCAGGCCCTGGCCAATCCCACCCTGCTGGAAACCGCTCCGCCGGAAGACCGCATCCACCTCGCCACGGCGGATGGGGAACTCGGCACCCAGATGAAGCGGCTGGCCGAATCCATTTTCGGGGAGAATCCCCTGCTGGACGACCGCATCGGCGCCCTGCGGGAGTTTCTGTCCAAACACTATGCTTACAGCACGGTGATGGAGAATCCCCACAAACTGGGAGCCTTGGAGAACTTCCTTTTCGATGAACGGCGCGGGCACTGCGACTTTTACGCCACCGCGTCCGCCCTGCTGCTCCGTCAGGCCGGCGTCCCCACCCGCATCGCCTATGGATTCGCCAGCCCCGAAGCTGATCCCGCCAGTGGCCTGATCACAGTGCGCGACCGCCACGCCCACGCCTGGACGGAGATTTTCCTGAAAAACTACGGCTGGACCATCTGTGATTTCACCCCCGTCGAAAACATCGGTCAGCCTAACGGCCCGCCTCCTCCGCCCCCTCCGGCGCCTCAGCCTGACTTGGAATCGTTTGCCGATGCCGCCAGGGAAATCCCGGTGCCCAATCCCCGGAAGGCCAAGGAATCGATCTCCTTTTTAGCCCAACTCCAGGCCTGGCTCAAAGCGCAGACCTGGACCGGCCCGGTGATGCGGCAAGGCCCCATCGCCTTGCTGGGACTGGTGATTCTGTTGACCGCGATCCGTTATTTCCGCCGCCGGGCGGTGGATCCGGTGGAGGCCGCCGCCGCCCAGGCCCGGGCGGCTTACGAGAAGCAACCGGCCTACTACGAGGAATTCCTCCGCCTCAGCGCCGCCGCCGGCCACCCCAAACCCGACAGCCGCACCCCGCTGGAACACTATCGCGCCCTGCACGGGGCCGGCCTGCCCGTCCCACCGCTGCGGCCGCTCATCACCTATCACTGTGCCACCCGCTACGAGGACGCCCTGCGCGATCCCGTGACCGAGCAAACCTTCAGTCAGGACCTCCAGGCTTTTGCCGAAGCCGTCCTGACGCCAGCGGGCAGCACCCGGACTCCAGCCTGATCAGGGCTCAATGACCTTGGTGTTGGCCATGAGATCATGGAGGCCACGCCGGCCGGTCCGGATGACACATCCGTCATCGTATTCCGGCTTTCCAGGCGGTCCGATCCATTGTTTCCTGCACCACCAATGACAATTCCCCCTGACGCACCATGGAAAATTGCGGCGATCCGTTCCCTGCTCTGCCTTGCCTTCTATCTGGCGGGCTGGACCGCTTCCTGGCTGGGGGCAACCCATGCCGGACTTTGGTTATTCATCGCGGCCTGTGGGGCAGGCGGCTGGGGACTGGCACGTCATAGCTGGGATGATCTCCGCCGCTTCCGCCTCGAAATCCACTTCCTCATGTTTGCGGCCGCGGTCGCCTCGGCCGCACTCGGGCAGTGGCCGGAGGCCGCCCTGCTGCTGGTGCTCTTCTCCGGTTCGGAAGCGCTGGAGTCCTACGCCAATCACCGCACGGAACGCGCCCTCGCTTCCCTGTTCAAGGACACCCCGCGCACCGCGCTGGAAGTGCTGCCGGACGGGGCGACCCGGGAGGTGCCGGTGGAGGATCTGGCGCCCGGCATGAAGGTGCGGATTCCGCCAGGACAACAGATCCCGGTCGACCTCCGGGTCGTCTCGGGAGAGAGCACCTGCGATGAAAGCAGCCTTACCGGCGAAGCCATCCCGGTCAGCAAGTCACCCGGCTCCGAGACCATGGGGGGCACCATGAATCTGTCAGGAGCCCTGATTGGGGAAGTCCTGCGCCCGGCTTCCCAGAGCGCCCTGCAACAGATTATGGAGTTGATCCGCGAGGCCCAGCAGCGGAAGGCGGTCGCCCAGCGCTTCACCGACAAATTCGGCACGCGCTACACCGCCGGGGTGCTGGTCTGCTGCTCCCTGCTTTTCCTCTACTGGTGGCTGGTGGCCAAACTCCCGCCGCTGCACGATACTGCGGAGGTGGCCAGTGCCTTCCGCCGCGCCATCACCGTGCTCATTGTGGCCTCCCCCTGCGCCCTCGTGCTCAGTGTGCCTTCGGCGATTCTGTCTGCGATTGCCCGGGGGGCCCGCAGCGGGATTATTTTCCGGGGCGGTTCCACCATTGAGGACCTTGCCAAGGTGGATACCTTTGCCCTCGATAAGACCGGAACCCTGACCACCGGGAATCTGCGGGTGGAGGAAATCACCCCGGTCCGGGGTTCCATCGAAGCGATCCGCCATGCGGCTTACAATCTGGCCCTGCAGACCACCCATCCGCTGGACCGCGCCATTGTCAGGAAGCTCGCAGAATCGGAGCAGGTGGAAGCTCCCAAACAAATAACTCAGGTGCCCGGCAAGGGAGTGACGGCCGAACTGGCCGACGGCATTTGGCTGATGGGCAAGCGCTCCTACGTGGAAACCCAGGCCGCTCTGCCTGACGAGGAGGATATTCCGCGGGCCCCGGTCCATTCCGAAGTCTGGCTGGCGGGTGGCCAGGACAACGCGGCTTACATCCGCCTGCGGGACGAACCCCGCGCGGAAGCCGCCGCCCTGTTGGGTGAATTGCAGAAGGAGGGGCTGCGCACGGTGATGCTCACCGGCGACCGCCAGGAATCCGGCGACGCCGTGGCCAAACTGACCGGCGTCCAGGAAGTCCACGCCCGCCTGCTGCCGCAGGACAAAACCCGGATTATCACCGAAATGCAGCAGGCCGGCCGCCACGTCGCCATGGTGGGCGATGGGGTGAACGACGCCCCCGCCCTTGCCGCCGCCCAGGTCGGCATTGCCATGGGCCTGCGCGGCAGTGACGCCGCCCGGGAGCAAGCCGATCTCGTTCTCAGCCGCGACCGCCTGGAAACCCTGCTCACCGCATGGCGTCTCAGCCGCCGGGCGACCCGTATCATGCGGCAGAACATCGGGGTCGCCCTGGGGGTGGCCGGCAGCATGGTCCTGATCAGCATTCTCCGGGAGGTGCCGCTCTGGGTGGGCGTCCTGACCCACGAAGGCAGCACCGCCATCGTGGTGCTGAACAGCCTGCGCCTCCTGCTCGGGGATGGCAAGCTGGAGGTCGCGTCTTCAGCCATCGCCGCCAGACCGTGATCATGCCTCCACGGCCCGCTGGGGAATTCCTCTGCATCGCAGGTGCACAAGTTCCAATTTGATGCAGAATACCGGCATGCCTCCGCACCCTCCGGAAAAACCCCGCCGCGCCCGCCGGCGGCACCACCGCGACCCCAGGCCCCCTGCCCAGACCCCCGGCACCGCCCCATATGTCGGCGAACGGCTGGTCCAGGAAGTGAAGATTCAGGTCTTCGATTATGGCCACCCCGAAATGCGTGAACAGGAGGTGACCGATGGCCAGCAATGTGTGAAATTTGAAGGTGGTGACAGCCCCGTCTGGGTTCGGGTGACCGGCCTGCATGAGACCGACCGCATCCGCGGCCTGCTGGATGCCTATCACGTTCACCCTTTGGTTCAGGACGATATTCTGAATACCAACCAGGGCCCCAAGGTGGAGGACTTCGGCGATTACCTTTTTATCACCGTCAAGCTCATGACGGTGCGGCCGGAGTTGGGGGTAGACCGCTTTGAGGTGCAGCACTTCTCCCTGATTCTGACCCAACAGGTGATCATCAGTTTCCAGGAAGCTCCTTCCCCCATCTTCGATCCCGTGGTGTTGCGCCTGCGCCAGGGCAAAGGCCGTCTGCGGCAGCAGGGACCCGATTATCTGGCGTGGGCCCTGCTTGATGCCCTGCTGGATCATTATCTGGTAGCTCTGGATGACTTGGAGGAAATCGTGGCCAAAATGGACGAGACCCTGACGCTGCCGGACGCCTCGGTGGACCTCCACGAAATCCACCAGATCCGGGCCCAGACCAATTTCAT
>JAYUWQ010000429.1:0-11566 GCA_043753485.1 bacterium | reverse complement strand
GCAGCGCTGAAGGACTCTTCCTCCGGGGAACGGGCATCACCGAGCACGCCGGGGAGGAGGCGGATCACGGCATCGGTAAAGATGTTGGCCGCAATGGCACCATTGGTCAGGATGTAATCGCCGAGGGAGATTTCGTCATCGACCAAGGCCTCGACCACGCGGTGGTCGATGCCTTCGTAGTGGCCGCAGAGAATGATGAGATGGGGATAGGAGGTGTAGGATTCCACGAGGCGCTGGTCGAGACGGCGGCCCTGCGGAGTCATGAGGACCACGCGGCAGCCGGGGCTGCGCAGCGCTTCCACGGCCGCGAAAAGCGGGGCGCAGGACATGACCATGCCCTGGCCGCCGCCGAAGGGAGTGTCGTCCACCCGGCGGTGTTTGTCCGTACTCCATTGCCGCAAGTCATGCACGCCGAGCTCCCAGAGGCCGCGGGCCTGGGCTTTGCCCAGAATGCTTTCGCCCAGGGGCACGCGGCACATTTCGGGAAACAGGGTAACAATATCAATTTTCATCAGGGGGAAACGGACGGGACGGAAGAGAGGGTGAGCCGGTGGCAGGGGTCAGGGCAGGGCGGCCGGGGCTGTGGGGGTGCCCTGCACCATTTTCATCAACCGGTTCAGGCTGGGTGTGCGGTCGGCTTGGAAGTGGCGCATGGCCACATGGGTTTCCGGCTCCGCGGGATTCACCTGGATGCCCCAGAGGGGACGGATTTCGGTAGGCAGGCTGGAATAACGTAAATCGCCCAGAATCATGGCATCGGAAGGATGTTGACCGATCCAGCCATCCGAAAAATCGTGGAACCGTTGGATATCCTTCGCCTGCCGGGAGCCGGGCGGCACCTGAAGGGCGAGGACAGCGGCTTCAGCGGTGGCAAACATGGGCTGGGACGTGCCGGGCAGAACGACAGGTTCACCAAACAAAGGACAGCGGACCGCCATGACGTGGCATTCCTGTCCCGCTTGGAGCAGCACCCGCCACACCACCACATTTCCGAAGGACGGTTTCAATTCGCGGCGGTCGATATGCTTTATCGGTGAGGCGGCCAGCCATTGGTCGAGAGCGTTGGCGGCCCGGTGCCGCTGCACCAGACAAAAACTGAGATAGAGGGCCACCCACGCCAGACCAACGGACGCCGCCTTCCGGCTGGCATAACGCACCGCCAGCGCGATGCAGGCAACCAAGGGCACGGTCAGCACCGGATCAATGATGGAAATCCAGTCCAAACCCACCCGGGTCTGGGCAAACGGCCACCAGAGCCGGGTGCCATAACTGGTCCAGGCATCGCAGAAAATATGGCTCAGCCCGCCCAGCAGGGCCGGAAAAATGAGCCACTGCCATGGCACGGTCTGCCTGAAGGCGCGCAGGATCAGCGAGGCGATGATGGCGCCCATCAGCGCGATGACCGGGGCAAAGGCGAAACTGTGGGTGAAGTGGCGGTGATACTCGAGCGTGAACAGCGGGTCCGAGGCCGAGCGCAGCAGCACGTCCGCATCCGGCAACAGTCCCCCCGCCAGCCCGGCGAGGGCAGCGGCCCGGCGGGATACTTTTTGACGGGTTCCGGCGATGGCGCAGGCGACGCCGAAGACGGAGTGGGTGAGGGGATCCATGGCAGGATGAAGGCGGGGATTGTGCCCGGATGCCAGCGGAAAGGCAGGTTGGATGCCCCTTGGATGAAACTGAGTGTCCGGAGGGGGACGGGCGTGCGCTCCTCGTGCCGGGTTATCGGTTCAACCAATCCCGCCAGCTCCCCAGGGCGGTGATATCCTCCGCGCCCTCCGCGGCCATGGCTTCACAAACAAATCCACAGACGGTGGATCCGTCTTCCAACTGGACCCGGCCCAGTCCGAGGGGAGAGGGAATACCTTCGAGGAAACTGCCCACCGCAGGCAGGGGCACGGCCCAGACTTCCACCATGATGGCCCCGCCGCCGTGGGCCCGGCGGATCAGGCCCGGGCGGTGAGGGGGGCCGCCGGGGAGTTTCACCATTTGATAGACGGGAGCGGTTTTGGTGGTCCGGGCCAACCAGGCGCCGCGCGAAGTCAGTTGGTGATTCAGCGGCAGGCCGCTGAGATGGGCGCCACAGACCGCAATTTCCAAAACCGGCACCGGTGGGTGCACCGGAGGAGTTAGGGTTGCGGCGGGGGGGGCATTTTTTGTGAAGCCGGGCCAGCGGCTGGAGAAGTCGAGGAGTTGCCAATCGGTGAACGCGGGAGCGAAAAGGGTGACTCCCCACGGCAATCCGGCCGGCAGAAATCCTGCCGGCAGGGCCAGGGCAGCCAGATCCAGCAGGTTCATGAAGTTGGTGTAATAGCCGAGCTGGGAGTTGAGTTTGAGAGGTTCGGCGGCCAGTTCTGCCTTGGTATAAATGGTGCCGGCGGTTGGCGTCAGGATGGCATCGACCGTTTCCCACACGGCGGCGCTGCGCCGTTTGTTTTCCTGCAGTTGATAGAAGGCCGCAAAGGCGGTGGCGGCGGTGCCCCGGGCTCCTCCGGCGATGATTTCGCGGGTGACCGGCAGCAGCGCCCCGGGGTTGGAGTCGAGCAGTGGTTTTGCCGTGAGGTAGCGTTCTGCCACCCACGGGCCTTCGTAAAGCAGGCGGGCGGTTTCGAGGAAAGGACCGAGGTCGATCTCCACAATTTCCGCTCCGCCGGCCCGGGCGGTCTCGATGGCTCCGGCGAAGAGTGCCGCGGCATCCGGATTGCCGAAGAATTCCAATTGGCCGGCCCGCGGCACGCCAAGGCGAAGCCCACTGGACCATGACTTCGCCGGCTGGCCGGGCAGAGGGCGGGAGTAGGGATCGGTGGGATCGAATCCCGCGATGATGCCGAGCACCAGTGCGGCGTCGGCGGTAGTGTGAGCGAAAATGCTGACGCAATCCAGGGTGCGGCAGGCGGGCACGACTCCGGTGGTGCTGAGAAGGCCGCAGGTGGGTTTCACTCCGATCAGGTTATTGAAGGAAGCCGGCACGCGGCCGGAGCCGGCGGTGTCGGTGCCGAGGGAAAAGGCGGCAAAGCCCCGTGTGACGGCGACGGCCGATCCGGAACTGGAACCACCGGGAATATAGTCAGGGTGGAATGGATTCACCGGCACGCCGTAAGGGGAGCGCACGCCCACCAGGCCGGTGGCAAACTGATCCAGATTCGTCTTTCCCAACGGGATCGCGCCCGCGTCGAGCAGCCGCTGCACCACGGTGGCACTGTGCTCCGGGGTGTAGGCGAATTCCGCGCAGGCGGCCGTGGTGGGGATCTGCGCGAGGTCGATGTTATCCTTGATGGCGAAGGGAACGCCGAAGAGAGGCAAGGAAGACGGATCCTTGCCATCGAGCGCGGCAAGGTAGGGTTCGATTTCGGAATCAGTCAGGAGGTGGATGAAGATGGCCTGATCGGCATCCGTGCGGAGGCGCTGCAGGAGGTCTGCCAGCAGGGCGCGGGGGGTGGTCCGGCCATTGCGGTAGGATTGCAGAAGATCGTTGATTGTCATGTCAGGGGTTCAGGCAGAGGGGTGGACGGCGAGGAGGGGTTGGCCGGGTTTGACGGGACGGTCCGGACGGCAGAGCAGGGCGGTGACGGTCCCCCGGCTGGTGGAAGGAATGGTGATTTCCATTTTCATGCTTTCGATGATGACCACGGGTTGGCCTTCCGTGACTTCATCACCGATTTCCACCAGTACCTTCCATACATTGCCGGCGATGGGATTGAAGACTACTTCGCTGCCTTCCGGGATGGGTTCGCCTTCGGTTTCGGGTGGAGCCTCCGGGGCTTCGTAGGTGAGCTGGCCGTTGGCCCGCCATCGTTCGCGTTCGGCTTCAAAGGCGGCTTGTTGGGTGGTTTTGAAGGCGGTGATGGACTCTTCATGGTCGGCGAGGAATTTCCGGTAGGCCGCGAGGCTGAAGATGGTTTCCTCGATCTTCAGCTTGAATTTGCCGGTGAGGAGATCGCGGCGCAGGACTTTCAATTCTGCTTCGCTGACCGGATAGAAGCGGATCTGGTCGAAGAAACGCAGCAGCCACGGGGTGCCTTCCGGGAAGTCGGCCGTGACCCGGAAGCGGTTCCACATGGGCACGGTGCGGCCCACAAACTGATAACCGCCCGGGCCTTCCATCCCGTAAACGCAGAGATAGGCTCCGCCGATGCCGACGGCATTCTCCGGCGTCCAGGTGCGGGCCGGATTGTATTTGGTGGTGACGAGGCGGTGCCGGGGATCAATGGGCGTGGCGACGGGGGCGCCGAGATAGACATCCCCGAGCCCCATCACGAGATAGCTGGCTTCAAAGACCATCCGGTGAACGTCGTCGATGCTTTCCAGACCGTTGATGCGGCGGATGAACTCGATGTTGCTGGGACACCAAGGTGCGTCTTTGCGGACGGATTGGTATTTCTCAATCGCGAGGCGGGTGGAGGGATCGTCCCACGAGAGAGGGAGATGGACAATGCTGGCCGGCACTGCCATGTCCGCGATGTCCGTCAGGGCATTTTCGGCATCGCGCAGCAGCGCCAGAACCGCTGCGCAGGTGGTGAGCCGCAGATCAAAGCGGACCTGCAGGGAGCGGATGCCGGGAGTGAATTCCAACAATCCCGGCTGCCGGTGGGCCTCCAGCCAGGTCATGAGCGCATGAACCCGGAAACGGAGGTCGATATCGAGGACCATCGGACCATATTCGACCAGCACAGCACTGTCCCCGCTTTGACGGTAAACCACCTCGGGACGGTCGCCCTGGGCCGGCAAGCCGCCGAGGAGGGGAGATCCGGGCAGGTTCTGGTTTTCCGGTGTGAAGGGGGGCATCGGGCCGAGGGTGCGGATGGCCTGGGACTGCTGTTGCTCGAGCAGGACGGCTTCACCGGCGGCGATGCATTGGAAACGGATGTGGTCACCGGGTTTCAACTGCCCCATGATCCAGAGGTCGGCGGAAACAATGGTGGCGGGACAGACAAAACCGCCTAACGAAGGGCCGTCCGGGCCGAGGATGACGGGCATGTCGCCCGTGAAGTCCACGGCGCCGATGCTGTAGGCGTTGTCGTGGAGATTGGAGGGATGCAGGCCGGCCTCGCCTCCATCTTCCCGGGCCCATTTGGGTTTGGGGCCGATGAGTCTGACGCCGGTGCGGGCTGAGTTGTAGTGGACCTCCCATGCGGTGGTGAAGAACATGGCGATGTCTTCGTCCGTGAAAAAATCGGGCGCTCCATGCGGGCCGTAGAGCACCCGGCAGGTCCAGTCATGAGTTAGCAACGGACGGGCCGGTTCCGGGAGGGAAAGCGGGGCGGCCGAAGGATCGGCCTTGGTCAGGTGGATGACATCCCCGGGGAGCAGGCGCCGTCCGCTGTGGCCGCCGAACTTGCCCAGGGCGAAAGTGGTTTTGCTCCCGAGATAAGCCGGGACGTCGATTCCGCCAGCAATGAGCAGCGCGGCGCGTTGGCCGGGACCTACGATGGATCTGGTTTTCAGGACCTGGCCGGGAGTGACAGGGATGACTGTGTAGCGTTCCACCGGCTGACCATCGAGGGTCGCCTGAAGGTCGGCACCGGTGAGGCAGATGCGGGTGGGACCGTTGAAGCGCAGGGTCGGCCCGGCCGCCGTGATTTCGAGGCCGGATTCGCCTTCGGGATTGCCGAGGAGGCGGTTTCCCAGCCGGAAATTAAACGGATCCATCGGTCCCGAAGGCGGCACGCCGACGTGCCAATAACCAATGCGGCCGGGCTCATCCACCACGAGGGTTTCGAGTCCTCCGTCCAACACATCGAAGGTGGCGGGCTGCCAGGTGAATGTTGAGAGGAACCGCGTGGTGATCGTCCCGGCGGCGAAGGCTTCGCCGGCGAGAATGGCTTTCAGATAGCTGAGGTTGGTCTCGATGCCATGAACACGGGAGTTGGCCAGTCCAGTGCTCAGTTTTGCCAGGGAGGCGGCCCGGTCCGGGCCGGTGGCGATGAGTTTGGCCAGCATCGGATCGTAGTAGGCGCTGACTTCGCTGCCATGCTCGACCCACGTTTCGATCCGGAGTTCAGGGGCAAAGTCGACTGCGGTGAGCAGTCCGGTGGAAGGCTGGAAATCCTTGTTGGGGTCCTCGGCATACAGCCGGACCTGGATGGAGTGCCCTACCGGCTCGATGGCATCTGGCAGGCTGAGGGTTCCGGCGGCCTGGCGGATCATCCACTCGACGAGGTCGATGTGGTGGATCTCTTCGGTGACGCCGTGCTCGACTTGGAGCCGGGTGTTGACCTCAAGGAAAAAGAAGTCGCCACGCTCATCGTCATAGAGGAACTCCACGGTCCCGGCGGATTCGTAGGAAGCACTTTCCCCAAGGCGGCGGGCGCAGTCGAGCAGCGCGGCGCGGACTTCCGGGGTGAGGCCAGGTGCGGGGGTTTCCTCGATGACTTTTTGATTGCGGCGCTGGGTGGAGCAATCGCGCTCGGTGAGGGCGAGCACCTTGCCCTGGCCATCGCCGAAGATCTGGACTTCGATGTGGCGGGCGCGGGAGACGGCACGTTCGAGGAAGACCCCGCCATTGCCAAAGTTGGCGCTGCCCATGCGCCTGACGGCAGCGAAGGATTGGGTGAGGGATGCGGCGTCAGGGCAAAGGGACATGCCGATGCCGCCGCCTCCAGCCGTGCTTTTCAGCATGACCGGATAGCCCACTTTTTCTGCGGCGGTCAGCGCTTCCTCTTCCGTGGCCAGCAAGGGACTGCCGGTGAGCATGGGGACGCCCGCCAATTCGGCGAGGCGGCGGGCCTCGTGCTTGAGGCCGAACATCGTCATGTGTTCAGGACGAGGGCCGATGAAAACGATGCCGGCTTCCGCACAGGCGGTGGCGAAGGCGGCGTTTTCACTGAGAAAGCCATAACCAGGGTGGATGGCCTGCGCGCCGGTGGCTTTGGCCGCAGCGAGGATTTTGCCGGAATCGAGGTAACTGCGCGCCGCGACCGGATCGCCCAGCGCGACGGCTTCATCCGCCATCCTGACATGCAGCGAGTCCGCATCCGCTTCGGAATACACGGCCACCGAACGGATGCCCATGCGGCGCAAGGTGCGGATGATGCGGCAGGCAATGGCCCCGCGGTTGGCGATGAGGACTGTGGTGAACATGGGACGTGGAGAATTTGAAAAGAGGAGCACGGAGTGGGGGCTCTGGAAAGGTTGCTGGCGGGCCACGGATGGCACGGATTTAACGGATGGGCACGAATGTTATGGAGATTTATTTGGAGTGCTGTGCTTCCTGTCCTTCTGTTGAAAATCTTTATCTCTGTTATCCGTTGAATCCGTGCCATCCGTGGCCTGTCCGCTGCCCAATTAGTCCCAGATCAGGATGCCCGCAGGAGTGGGGTTGTAGCCGTTGCAGGGGTTGTTGAGCTGGGGGCAGTTGGAAATCAGGCAGAAGACGTCCCGTTGAGCGGTCATTTCGACGTAGCGGCCAGGGGCGGAGATGCCGTCTGCAAATTCCAAGCCGCCGTCCGGGGTGACGGGAACGTTCATGAAAAAGTTGATATTGGGAACGAGGTCCCGGATGCCCATCGGGATGGGGGCCTTGCTGAGTCCGAGCAGAAAACTGTCCCGGCAGCTGTGCATGAACTTCTTGTCCAGGCTGTAGCGGACGGTGTTGCTTTCCGCGCTGCAGCCGCCTCCGAGGCTGTCGTGACGGCCGCAGGTGTCGGCGGTGATGGTGAGCAGTGGCTGGCACCGGTTGGAGAGGAGCACACTGCCGGTGGTCAGGTAGATGTTGCGTTGGGCACGGATGGTCTCGTCGGCACTGTAGCGTTCGGTAGGGTCGTCGGCATTGTAAAAGAGCGTATCCACGGCCTGATTGCCTTCGAGGTCGGTGATGCGGATGGTCTGCCCCTTCGTGATGTGGTGGAACCAGGGGTCGCCGGCTTTCACGATGGTCTGGTGGACGGCCCGGGCGGGGTCGTAATGGCTGTGGGTGGGAAGAGCGCTCATGAGGGGCGGAGGGAAAAGAAGGATTCGGTGTTGGTGAAACCACGGCCATTTTCCGGACAGGATTGGCGGCAAAAGTCATCCGGGGCCGGCGGTGCGGTGCGGTGGATGGTCAGCTCGACCGGCTGCGGGGCGTAGGCGGGGTTGGGGTCGAGCGGGTGCTGGCAGGTATTCAGCACCACGAGGACGTTCATTTCCATGCGCAGGACCACGGTGCTGCCGGGAAGAGAGTGCCCCGGGATGTAGGTTAGGGATCCGTCTGCCAGCACCACGGTTTTGCTGAAGAAATTGGCGTTGGGGACGAGATCCCGGAGGCCGAGATCATGTTTGCCCAGTTCCACAAGGAAGAGATCATGGCTGTTGCGGAACCAGTCATTGCGGAGTTCCTGGTAGGAGCCGTCGCCGTATTTGGCGCGGACGGTTTCAGCATTGCTGTGGCCGGCGATCGGGTCGTGCCAGCCGAGCGAATCCTCCGTGATGGAGCAGAGGATGCGGCCCCGGTCTGAATAGAGCACATGTCCGGCGGTGAGCTTGGCGGTGTGCTGGGCCTTGAGGGTGTCCGGCATATTGTAGCGCTCGGTCCGTTGGTCGGCATTGTAAAAGAGGGCCGCGACATTGGCCCCTCCCCGGGGATCGGTGAGGCGCAATGTGGTGTGACGGGGCAGAATCATGGACCAGTAACCGCCGCCGCGGATCGTAGTGGTCAGGAGGGGAGCCGGTGCGGGCGGATTCATGCGGAGGACTTGGTTTTGGATGGGCGGAGGGGTTTTTCGTGGAGGGGCGGCAGGACGGTGGTCGT
This sequence comes from bacterium, assembly GCA_043753485.1. GTDB lineage: Bacteria > Verrucomicrobiota > Verrucomicrobiia > Verrucomicrobiales > V1-33 > CAIZWU01. Next base: position 2,844 of record JAYUWQ010000429.1, on the reverse strand, counting down.
CAAGGTCAGTTTGCCCGCTTTGACCCCTTTGCAGGCCACGAGGGCATGGGTGATCTGTTTCAGTTTCTGTGCCGGACCCTGTACTAAAATGACTTCCATCATAAAATTCTGCTCCAGCTGGACGTGCAGGGAGGAAATGACCTCGGCCACGTGCAGGCGTTGCAGCTCGGCCAGCTGGGTGAGCAGATTGTTTTTGGTCTGGTCGTAGAACAAGGTGATCGACCCGGCCATGATGGCGTTGCCGGTGGCTTGCTGGTGTTCAGTGACCCGCTCGTGGATGAGTTCCGCGACCGCCTGGGAGCGGTTCTCGAAGCCCCGGTCGACGACCATTTGGTCGAGCGAACGAAGCAGGCTTTCCGGAATGGTGACGCTCATCCGCTGGATGGGATCAGAGGGAGACTTGTCAATGGATTTAGACATCGGGTATTACGAAAGTAAAAAAACGTAATACTATTAACGCGTATGCCAAGGGGAATTTTCGGTTGGGCCGGAGGCGTGGGTTTCCCGGTGGAAAGGGACAAGTCATTTTTTGGGCCCGGACACCCACAAGGCGCCGCTCACCGGATCAGGCCCGTTCGTGGAGTCTGCGGATGACGCGGAGGGAGATCACGTGTGGAGTGAGGCGGCCGAGAGTGGCGAGGAGTTTGTTTTTCCAGCCAGGGATGATGACGCGTTTTCCCCTGCTGAACCCCTTCCAGCCTGCCTGGGCAACGGCTTCGGCGGTCATGAGACCGGAGCGGAAGAGGCGGGAGTCCTCCAAGGCGGCTTCACTGGCGAAGCTGGTGGCGGTCGCTCCCGGGCAGAGGCAGGAGACGCGGACGCCTGAGCCGCTCACTTCCATATGCAGGGCTTCGCTGAGGCTGAGGACATAGGCCTTTGAGGCGTAGTAGGCGGCCATGTCAGGGCCGGGCTGGAAGGCGGCGAGGGACGCGACGTTGAGAATGCCGCCTGCGCCCCGGGCCAACATGGAGGGGAGCAGGAGGCGTGTCAGGGTGGTGAGACTGACAAGGTTGACCTGAAGGAGTTCGTGGAGCCGGCCAGATGGCAGGCCGGCCACTGGCCCGCAGGCTCCCAGGCCGGCATTGTTGACCAGATGGTCGACCCGCCAGCCGGAGGCCAGCACTTCATTCACGAGACGGTCTGCGCCATCCGTCAGGGAGAGGTCAGCCTCCACGGTGAGGACCCTGCCGCCGTGGCGGGCGGCGAGGGCTTCGGCGAGTTCGGTCAGGAGGTAACCGCGCCGGGCCGTGAGGATGAGGTCGTGTCCAGCCGCGGCCGCCTGCCAGGCGAGGGCGGACCCGATGCCGCTGGAGGCTCCGGTGATCAGGGTGGAAGGGCGCTCCGTCATGGTGGCAGGGGATCGGACTCCGCATCCGCTTCCGCCGGGGCGGCGGCCGGGCGGGAGGGGACGTAAGGGATCATGCCGCAACGGGCGGCGGCGGCGGTGGCGAGGGCCGCGGCGCGGGAGATGGCCCGGTGGTGCCGCATTTCAAAAACGATGCTCCAGACAAAGAACAATCCGACGGCCCAGAGCGGGTGCATTTTGGTGAGGGGCACCAGCGAGGCACAACCGGCGGCGGCCAGCAGTTGCAGAATGACCCAACTGAGGGTCACCCGGCTGCTGAGCCGGACCCGGGTCAGGCGGCGGGGCGAGTCGTGGTATTCCGTGACGGTGGCGAAGCGGATGCGCCACCAGCGGATCAGGCAGGTTTCAAGATCCCAATCGCGCCAGCCGTCATCGGTCCGGGGGCGGGCGCGGCATTGCTGGAGGTCATCCGTCAGGGCGGCCAGCAATTCATCACGGCCGGTGCCGGTTTCACTCCAGAAGGCGAGTTCAGTGACGGATTTGGCGGGGCTGGTGCCGCGGCCGGGCAGGGAGAAGGCGGGCCACCATGGGCCCCGGGGAGCCGAGCCGAGGCGGATATTCCAAATGAAGCGGGACCAGCCCCGGGTCAGGGGCTGGGCGATCAGCAGGAACCATAACAGGAAAAAAGCGGGCAACGCGGGCCAAGGCCGGGCCGGCCGCAGCAGCCAGGCCTGCCGCGCGGTGCAGGTCAGGGTGATCAGCAGCATGGAGGCCGCCAGCCAGCGGGCGGCGGGCGACCAATAACCGTGAGCCGCGATGACAGCAGCCAGCACCCACCAGGGGAATCCGGTGACGAGCCAGCCCGCGGCCGGGAGTGCCGGGCGATACATGGCCTGAAACGGCGCATAGCCAAACAAGCCGGTGTAGATGCGGCCGGCATGCTGGGTCAGGCGGAGCATAGCGGATTGATAAACCACGCCCCGCCAGCGGGCTCCGCCCATCTGACCGAAGCGGGCGGCGTGCCGGGACATCAGGAGCGCTTCCGCTTTGCCATAACCCCGCTGTTGTTGGAGGAAGGCGCTCACGGTGGTGCGCCGGTCATGCCAGACCATGGCAGCGGGAGCAAACGCGATGCCACCGCCGGCTTCCTGCAGACGCCAGCAAAAATCGACGTCATCGCCGGCCGCGTGATATTTGGGACGGAATCCATTGATGCTGTCGAAGGCGGTGCGTTTCACTGCCAGGTTGCAGCCCGGGATGTGTTCGGCGAGCAGGTCGCTGAGCAGCACATGGGCGGGGCCGCCGGGCGCCGCCATGACACAGGCCTGGGCGAGGGAACGGGCCGGGGGTGGGATGTTAGGTCCGCCGGCCGCAGTCATGACTGGATCGGCGAGGGCGCGGGTCAGGTAGATGAGCCAATCCGGGTCGGCTTGGCAGTCGTCATCGGTATAAGCCAGGATCTCGCCGGTTGCGGCGGTGGCCCCTGCATTGCGGGCCACGCTCAGCCCGGCAGCCTCCTGCCGGAGGTATTTCACGGT
>JAYUWQ010000428.1:0-1762 GCA_043753485.1 bacterium | reverse complement strand
AGGTCATGCCCTCGCTGCTGGCGTTTGAAGTGCCGGTGCTGGCGGCGGCACATCGTTTGGCCCGGCGGGAGGATTTGCCAGGACTGCGGGCGCTGGATGAGGAGCTGGAGGCGTGGAAACTGGCGGCGGAGTTCCGCGCGGCGAGCCGGCAGTTGGGGTCGCGCCGGCTGGCCCTGACAAGACAACTGGACGATACGCCCTTGAGCGAAGCCTATGCCGCGGTGGGCGCTCCCTGCCATCACCTGATCGTGTGCGCGCTGGAACTGCGGTCCCTGCCGGTGGAGGCGGCCGCCTGCGCCTTTGCCCAGCAAACCCTCGCCGGCTACGCCACCGCCGCGATGAAGCTGATGCGGCTGGGCCAGGAGAAATGCCAGGGCATCATCCGCCGCTCGGCCTTGAGTGTGGCTCCGCAACTGGCGGCGGCCTGTGAGGTGCCCCTGGAGGAAGCGGGGTGGTTCAACCCCTTGCTGGAAATCGCCTCCATGCGCCATGCGCGGGCGGGGGAACGGCTGTTTATTTCCTGATAATTGACGGGCCACGGATTTCACCGATGAAACGGATAACACTGATTTTGAAAAGGAATTCCCCCCGGAATCATCCGTGTTTATCCATCTGATCCGTGCCATCCGTGGGCCCGTCCTTTCTCTTTTATAACTTTATGAGCGACAAAAAACCAATCCGGATCGGCGTCGGAGGGCCTGTGGGGTCCGGCAAGACGATGTGTGTGCTGCGGCTGTGCGAATGGCTGAAGGACGAGTATTCCATGGCGGTGATCACCAACGATATTTACACTCGGGAAGACGCGGAGTTCCTATTGCGGGCGGGGGTGCTGCCGGCGGACCGCGTGATCGGCGTGGAGACGGGCGGGTGTCCGCACACCGCAATCCGGGACGACACCAGCATGAACATGGCGGCGGCGCTGGAGCTGGAACGGCGGCATCCGGACCTGCAACTGCTCCTGATGGAAAGCGGGGGCGACAACTTGTCCGCGACCTTTTCGCCGGAGTTGGTGGATGCCTATATTTTTGTGATCGATGTGGCGGAGGGCGATAAAATCCCCCGCAAGGGCGGGCCCGCCATCCGCACCAGTGATCTGTTATTGATCAACAAAACCGACCTCGCTCCCTACGTGGGGGCTGACCTGGACGTGATGGCGCGGGATGCGAAAAAAATGCGCGGGGACAAGCCGGTTCTTTTTGCCGATTTGAAGTCGGAAAAGGGGAAGGACGGGCTGATCGGCTGGCTGAAACACGAACTGTTATTCGTTTGAAAGGGCATCTCCATCTGACGTGTGCCTGCGATGGCGCGGGACGGAGTGCGCTGCGCGAGCAGTCTTTCCGGGCGCCATTCCACCTGAGCAAACCGCATGAGGATGCGGGGGCGCTGGTGGTGAATGTGGTGAATCCCACCGCGGGCATTTTTGATGGCGACGAACTTGAACTGCAGGCGACGGTGGAAGCCGGGGCCCGGCTGGTCCTGACGGCCCCCAGCGCAAACCGGATCTATCAATCGCGCAGCGGCCGGCCGGCCGTGGTCCGGCAGACGGTCCGGGCGGCGGCGGGGAGCCTGGTGGAGTTCCTGCCGGAGCCGCTGATTCCGCATGCGGGCTCGGTTTACGAGCAGCAGACCGGGTTGTGGGCGGAGACCGGCGCGGAGATCCTATTCTTCGAGTGGCTCAGTCCGGGCCGGGTGGCGGGCGGGGAAGTTTTTCAATACCGCCGTCTGGACTGGCGGACGGATGTCAGGGTGAGCGGCCGATTGG
>JAYUWQ010000427.1:0-4284 GCA_043753485.1 bacterium | reverse complement strand
CGGTGGCCACGGCGCCGGTGGAATCGTGGCTGAAGGCAAAAACAGGGCAATTTGACCTGATCTTTGCGGACCCGCCTTTTTTAAAACAGAAGGGCGACCGGGATTGGGATGCGGTGCTGCTGGCCTCGGAGGAATTGACCGGGCTCCTCGCGCGGGGCGGGGTTTTTGTGCTGGAATCGTTCGCGAAGTCGGCCCACCCTCCGCCCCCCGGCTCTCCGTGGTCCTGCGCGGTGGAACGCCGCTATGGCGACGTGGTGGTCCGTCTTTTCCTTTTTTCCCCGCCTGCTCCTGATGCCGCTCCTCCTGGTCCTGCTGATCTATAATCTGCTGCTGCCGTTTGCCCTCCTGGTGCTGCTGCCGGTCAGTGTGCTGAAAATGCGGCGCCGCGGCGGGTATGGCGCGAAGTTCTGGCAGCGGTTCGGCTTTTTTGACAGGACGACCGCGGCACAACTGGAAGCGGTGCGGGGCCGCTGCCGCTGGATGCATGCGGTCAGTGTAGGCGAGGTCAATGTCGCCCGGAAGCTGATCCGTGAGTTGTTGAAGCAGGAACCCGGCATTCCCGTGGTATTGTCGGTGACGACGTCCACAGGGTATGCCGTGGCGTGTGACAAGGCGCCTGCGGAGCTGACCGTGATCTATTCGCCGGTCGATCTGGCCCTGGTGGTGGGCCCGGTGTTTGCCCGGATCCAGCCGCGGCAATTAATCCTCGTGGAAGCTGAAGTGTGGCCGAATCTGGTGCGCGTGATGCAACGGGCCAAGGTGCCGGTGGTGCTGGTGAATGCCAGGCTGTCGCCGCGGTCGGAGCGCCGTTACCGGAAGTTCCGTTGGCTGGTGGCTCCGGTGTTCGGGATGCTCGACAAAGTCCTCGTGCAGGAACCCGAGGACGTGGCGCGGTGGGAAGCGATCGGTGCCCGGCCCGGCACCGTCCAGGTCACCGGCAGCATCAAGTTCGATCTGTTGGGGCAGACCGCCTCTTCGCCGGAGCGGGTGGCGGAGTTCCGTGGATTGTTGGCGGGTGCCTTTGGCGGCAGTGTGCCCCGGGTGGTTCTCCTGGCGAGCAGTCACGCGGGGGAGGAACAGGCGATCTCGGAGCTTTGGCAGGGCATCCGGGCGGATTTTCCGGAGGCCAGGTTGTTGATCGCCCCCCGCCATGCCGAGCGCCGGGCGGAAGTGTTGTCAGCGGTGGAGGCCGTCGGATTGTCAGGAGCGCTGCGGTCGGCCCTGCCAGTGGAGCAGAATCCTGACGTTTTGGTGGTGGATTCCACCGGGGAGCTGCGCGACTGGCAGGCGCTGGCGGAGGTGGTGATTATTGGGAAGAGTTTCCTCGCCAAAGGCGGGCAGAATCCGGTGGAGGCCATCGCGGCCGGGGTGCCGGTGCTGACCGGCCCGCACATGGAGAATTTCTCGGCGCTGATGACTTTGCTGCGGGCGGCGGATGGGGTGGCGCAGACCGATGATCTGTCAGGATTGGCCGTTCAGTTGAGGAAAACCCTCGCAGATCCCGCGGCGGCCCAGGCCATGGCGAGGCGGGGCAAAGCGGCCCTGGCACGCCATGCCGGAGCGACACCGCGGACGGCGGAGGTGCTGCGTTTGGGGTGAACCGGTTGGGACAACCAAGCGGGCAGCCGTCCGGCGATGATGAAGTCGCGGAAGTGCCGATTGGACCGGGCTCTGCGATCCCAAGCTCCGCTGCTGTTTTGTCAGGATTGCGCATCCAACAGCAGCTGGTGCAGGGTAAGGGACAAGGCGGCGTTGGATTGGTTCCCCCGGACAGCGGCGGCGAAATCGGCGAGGACGCCGAGGTAGTGATCGACCATCCGGGAGGGATGACGCTGGCATGGGTGGACCGATGCCGGTGGAGAAGCCCGGCTGGGGGCTTCCGGTGGCGGAGAGGATGCCAAAAGGATGGCGGTTTCCTGGTTGTGGTCGAGTTGCCATTGCTGGCCGCTGGTGAAATGGAGGGTGGTGGTCTTGTCTCCGGAGCCGGTGGTCCAGTCGGTGTGAATGGTGCCCTGCAGGCCGGGGGCGGACAGCTTGACATGGGACTGGCCATCGTGAGGTGGGGCGTGCGTTTTGGCTGGGTGGGCATGGATGCAGGCTACGGCAAGTGTCCGGGCATCCTGCGCGCCCTTGAGACCGCCGGGGAAACCATTGTCGCCGATGTTCATGCCAACCCGCACCTTGGGGAACAGGACCTGCTACCCGCGCCGCCCTGCCTGCGCACCGGCCGACGCCTTGGCAGAACCGTCAAAACCGGGTTCCGGAGCATCACCGTGAAGGATTGGGTGGCGCCGCATAGCCGGGACGCCCGGATCGGACTTCAGGCCTTCGAAAGTTAGTCTTTTCACAACGGGAGCACCTGCGACGGGGGCGATGAAGCACCCCCGCCTTCTATGGCTGCCCTTCGTCGAGAAACCCCTCGTCATACGCAATCGCAGTGAAAGCGCTGTCTACCCGCGGATCTGGTGCGACGCCGCCATAATACTCTCTGAGCACCCACAAGAAGCCACGCCGGACAGGAAAACCTTCTTTTCCGATATTCGGCGCCAGCTCATTCCATTCTCTAACTTTTTCATGCGTATACTGCGCACGCCGCGCGAACCATTCTCCCACGGACTCATCGCTCCCATCCGAATCAGCAACAAGGCGGAGAAATTCGTCCTTCCCGATGCCGAAATGCTCGAGAAAAACGCCATCTGTGGCAAGCGGGTGACAAAACGGCCGAACGAAATCGGGCTCCAGCGCGCCTGTAAGATGATGCCTGGTTTTATCCACAAGGCGTGGCAACCAGACGCAGCCTGCAAGCATATCGGTGGGACGGCGGAGATTCATTCTGGAAAGGCTATTATGCCACGAGGAACCATTTTCTTTCGTCAAAAGCTGGCTCGGTGCCGCTTCGAGCTTGACCTTGTATTCGGCCTGCATGGCTTGGATAAAACGGGAAACCTTCCCGGCCTGAAACTGGAAGCCGGCAGTTTCCCCACCCAGCACCACCATTTCAGGGCCGGACCCCGGGCACGCCCCCCAGCAAAACGCCGCGTCCACCCTGGTGGCGGGCGAGGTGATAGGCCCCCACGAAGACCGACATCGATCCGGCGATTTCGCTCATGGGTTCGAGGAGGGGCAGGCGGTGGTTCAATTCCACCGTTTCATAGGCGATGGCGGTGCAGCCCGAGGCGAGCAGGGAAGTGGTGAGTTCGCGCGAGGCCGCGAGGTGCAGGTAGGTGAAAAGCGTCTGCCCACGCCGGAGCATGGCGACTTCGGCGGGTTGCGGTTCCTTCACTTTGACGATGAGGCCGGCGGTGGCGAAGATTTCCGCGGCAGTGTCGATGATGCGGCATCCGGCTTGTTCGTATTCGGAGGTGAGGAAGCCGGAGCCGATGCCGGCATCGCGCTCCGCCAGCACGGTGTGGCCGTTTTTGACCAATTGCCAGGTGGCCGAGGGCGTGAGGGCCATGCGGTGTTCCTGGGCTTTGATTTCGCGGGGCAGTCCGATGATCGATTCCTTCATGGACGGCGATCATAGCAGATTCAGCGCCGGAGCCCAGGACAGAAATACATGCTTTCCCGTGGAGGCTCCGGATCCAGTGCCGTGCCGGGAGGCATCAGGGGGGCAGGGGGCGGGAGTGGGAAATTTAACGTGAAAAACCCTCGGAAGGCGGGAAGACCCGGTGTAAAATGATCTGAATATGGAACCTACCCTTACTGAAAAATTCAGCGACCTGCGCACTGCCATTGAGAAAATCGAGGGGCTGCCGGCGGATCAGCGGGCGCAGATTTTCACTTCGTTGAGCGATCTGGAACAGGCGATCCCTGCCGGGGACGACAGCCACTTGCCGCTGCTGGGCCAATTGGAGGAAACCATGCTTGAAGTGGAAGCGAAACATCCGGATACGACCCAATTGCTGAAAAGCTTTTGTGATGCCCTGGGGCGGATGGGGCTGTAAGGCAGGCCTCCCGTGACCTCCGGTTGCCGGCACTTTCCCCCTCAAAGGGTGCTGGAAATTGGCATGGCGCGGGCAGTTTTTTTGGCCTGGGTAAGCGCATGGAAGGCATTTCAAGTCAGACCGCCGAGTGGCTGAGGGGACCTTCGCGGTTTTCGAAGACACATTGGACGCTGGTGATGCAGGCCGGCACGGAAGGGGCGACCCGGGAAGCGGCGCTGGCGGAATTCTGCCGGGTTTATTGGTATCCGGTATATGCCTTTATCCGGCGGAAGGGCATCGAACCGGAGGCGGCGCGGGATTTGACCCAGGGGTTCTTTGAAAAACTGCTGGAGCAGGA
>JAYUWQ010000426.1:0-1765 GCA_043753485.1 bacterium | reverse complement strand
CCACCCTCAATCTTGACCACTGCAGCATCAATCACCGCGGCACCGGAGACGCCCAGTTCCCGCCTGCCATGATGCTCACCCTCCTGATTTACTGTTATGCCACGGGTCTGTTCAGCTCCCGGCGCATTGAGCATGCTTCCTTTCAGAATCTTTCGGTGCGCTTCATCTGCGCCAACACCCATCCCGACCACGATACCATCTGCGTCTTCCGCCGCAAAAACGGCCCTCTCATTGCGCAAACCTTCCTCAAAACCCTCCTGCTTGCCCGCGAACTCAAACTGCTCAAAGTCGGCACCGTTGCCATCGACGGCACCAAGATCGCTGCCAACGCCAGCAAGCACGCGGCCAACAGTTATGGCAAAGCCGGGGAACTGATCGCCACCCTTGAAGATGAAGTCGCCCAACTGCTCGCCAAAGCCGCCGCGGCCGACAGCACCCCGCTGGAAGACGGCCTGACCATCCAGGGCGAAGTAGTGCGGCGCGAGAACCGCCTCGCCCAACTACGCACCGCCCGCGAAGTCATCGAAGCCCGGGCCCGGGAGGATGCCGCCCATGAAAAAACCGAACGCGCCTCCGCCCTCGCCGAGCGGGAGGCCCGTCAGGCCCGCGGGGAAAAACTCCGCGGCAAAGGCCCCGCCGGGCCTGAAAGCGTGGACGAAACCCCTTCCCCCAAAGCCCAATATAACTACACCGACCCTGAGAGCCGCATCATGAAAACCGGGAGCGGCTTTGAGCAAAGCTACAACGCCCAGGCCGCCGTGGAGATCGACAGCCGGCTCATCATCGGCCAGCGCGTCACCGACGCTGCGAATGACAAGGAACAGCTCGCCCCCACCCTCGCCAGCATCCCGGCAGCATTGGGAAAGCCTGACACCGGCCTCACCGATAGCGGGTTCTACAGTGAAGCTGCCGTTGCCGGCATCGAAGCCCTTGGAGCCGATGGCCTCCCCCAGACGCAAATCATTGCTGCGGTGGTGCGCACCGGCCATCACCGCAGCGTCGCCGATCTCGAAAGCAAAGACGATCCGCCACCGCCGGGGCCCGGTGCCACCGCCCGCGAAAGCATGATCCACCGCAGCGCCACCAAGGCTGGAAAAGCACTATACAAACAACGGCAACAAACCGTGGAACCCGTCTTCGGAATCATCAAATCAGCCATGGGGTTCCGTCAGTTCCTCCTGCGGGGCAAAGTCAAAGTGAGTCTCGAATGGAGTCTGGTCAGCCTGGCCTACAATTTGCGCCGCCTGCACACTCTGGGCATGCGTGCCCTGCTGCCACGGGCCGCCTGAAAGCAGGGGAATACCCTTCTCCGGGGCCCAGTCTGGTGGACCCTATGGCATGACGTCCCCCTACAGTCCAACAAGCCGGGGCAGATCCCCAGCCCCAGCCCCAAAGTCGCCCAGCCCAGTAAGATTCAGAAGAATTGAATCCGGAATGCGGTTTTCAAGCCCGACAGGCTGCTAGGAATGACGCGGCAATTGAGGAATGGCGTCAGCAGCAGGTGGCCCGGATGTTTTCTCTGAGCGAACTCTTGAAGGCCATCCAGCTCCGGTTTTCGCGGTGGTAAAATCGTCGGGAGGGGGCGCAAGGGCACGCTCTGGGAAAGCCGTTATACCTCGGTGATCGTGGAGGAGGAGGAACGGGCCCTGCGGACGATGGCAGCCTATATTGACTTGAATCCAGTGCGGGCAGGGATGGTGGCGGACCCGGCAGACTACCGATGGAGCGGCTATGCGGAGGCGATGGCCGGGAAGGCGAGGTCGCG
>JAYUWQ010000425.1:0-11614 GCA_043753485.1 bacterium | reverse complement strand
GCCCTGCCAGCGCCACCGGCCCCAGCACCTCCTGCCAGGCGGCATGCCCCGCCCCGGCGGCCAGCAGGAGCGGCAGGGCGAGGCCCAGCCGTTGGGGTCCGGTCCAGTGATTTTCGGTCCACGGCCCGAGACGGCTGGTAGCACCTTCCAGCAGGAGAAAAATCAACGCCGCCGCGCCAGCGGTTTCCGCCAGCAGCCGCACCAGTCCGGCATCGCCCGGGACCGGGCCGCCTCCTGTCAGGCTGCGGATCATCGGTCCGGCGCCTTGTGTCAGGGCCAGCCCCGTCAGGATCAGGGCCGGCCCCGCCCGCCATAGCCACGACCCATTCCATGACAACGCCACATAAGCGGCGGTGAGGGTCAGGCCGAGCATGCCGAGCCGGAGCAGGGTGGTCAGGTTTTCTGTCAGGGAGATGCCTCCAGCAGCGTGGAGGATGATGGTGTAGGGGACCAGGGAGATCCCGGTCACCGCGATCTGGGAAGCAATCGCGAGCCACTTGCCCCATACGATCCGCCCGGCCGAGAGATTGGTCAGGAGCAGGGTGTCGAAGGTATTTTCCCTCCGCTCCTGAATCAGCGCCGACAGCCCGCGCAGGGGCAGCAGCAGTAACAGCACTCCGGTGAAGATCCACCACAGAAGCCGGTGGGCTCCCGCCACCCCGGAGTCCTGGCCGAAGTTCAGCATCGGAAAAATCAGCACCAGCAGTACCAGATGAAACCCCGCGACAGTCTCGCCAAACAGCCGGGCCCGCAGCCCCTGCCGCAGTTCCTTCACTACCATTGGGGGCAGCCGGTCTGGGAAATCCCGAACGGTTGATGGATTCTGCTGCGCCACTGATTCGCTCATGTGGGTGTTATGGTGGCAAGCTCCCCCCGGATGTAAATGGCGGACGAAGCGCCGGTCCATTTCCTACACCCGCAGGAAAATCTTCCGCGAATACAGAAACCACGCCAGCCAGATGCCCAGCAGCACCGTGCCGGAAGCAATCACTACCTCGTCCCAGGCGCCAAAGACCCCGGCCACGGGACCTCCGAGGAGCGTGGTGCTGACTTTGCTGTAATTGAAGAAGTGGTGGGACAAATAAAGGGTGATCGGATTCATTCCGATCCAGAGGAAGGGCTGAAGACCGCGCCGGACTTTCCAGCCATCAATGATGGCCAGGAAAAGGGCCAGCAGCATCAGACTGTAGCCGCCGGCCACGAGGACATAGGAGGAGGTCCAGAGTTTTTTGATGACGGGAAAATAGGGATGCCACGCCCAGCCGAGCGCGGCGAGGACGGCTCCGGCGGTGGCGAGTTGGGCGGCTTTGCGCCAAACACTGCCGGGATGGTGTTTCAGCCACCCACCGGTCAGCACGCCCAGCAGGGCCGTGGCGATGGCGGGCAGGGTGCTGAGCAGGCCTTCCGGGTCGTGATTCCCGTCCCATTTGAACCCGGGGAGATACTGGGAATCGATCCAGTTGGTCAGGTTCTGGCCTTCCGCAAAGTGACCGGCCCCGATGCCCGGCACCGGCACCAGCGCGAGGAGCGCCCAGTAGCCCGGCAGCAGGGAAACCGTGAAGATGACGCGGGTCCGTTCCCTCAAAAAAAGATAGGCGAGGCCCCCCGCGAGGCCGCAGATCGCGATCCGCTGCAGTACCCCCAGCCAGCGCACCGCGTCGATTCCCTTGGAAAGCCCGCCATAACACAACAGGCCCAGCACGTAGAGCAGCAGGGCGCGTTTGAGGAGTTTTACCACGGCACCACGCCGGCCAGCGACAGCGACATTTTTATCCGTGGAATACACCAGCGACACCCCGGCGATGAAAACAAAGAGCGGGAAGATCAGGTCCAGAAAACGGAAACCGGCCCAAGCCGCGTGGTCCAATTGCTCCGCCACAAAGCGGGCCCATGGCGCGTTGCTGGCTTTGAAAAGCGCCACGCCTACTTCCTCCATCCCGAGAATCCAGAACATATCGAAGCCGCGCAGGACATCGAGACTCACCAAACGTTGACCCGGAGGAGAAGGAATCGCAGTTTCAGTCATAACGGAGGACAGCCTGCACGATCCATCCGCGCCGTCACGGCCGAAAACCAATAGAAATGGAACGTGGGTCCGGTGGCCGGGCCGGGCCCGGGCTAACCGCCCTGCCGGGGAGTCAGGATGGGCAGGTTGGTCTCCGGCAGTTCATCGAGGGTTTCCAGTTTTTCGGTATCGGGATAGGACGCCAAGGGCACCAGGGTGAGTAATTCCCGGCGGCCCGGCATCCAGTCGATCTCCGGACGGAGCTGTCTATTGCGCATCACGAGGTGGGCCACCCGCAGTTTTGGCTCCGGGTAATTGCCTTCCAACACCTTCACCACCTCATATTCATAACAAGCCAAGGCATTCCGGTAGGTGCTGTGCTCCGGGTGAAGAAACGGGGTTTTTTCCCTCAGGACTGCTTCCACCCGGACAGTGTTGGCTTCATTCAGGACGGGCAGGGCCTTGCGGACGGTTTCCTCCGGCAAGGGGGCGGCTGGCTCCGCCGGCGGGGCGCTGGCATGTTCCTGCTGGGCCCACGGGATGACGTCACGGGCCACCCGCCGGGCCCAGTCGGTGGCCTGATCCGGACCGTAGTGGATTCCGTCCTCTTTTGGATAGGGGTCGCGGTAGCGGGTGACCGCATAGCTGTCGAAAACCCGCCCATGGCGTCCGGCCACGCGCTTGATGATGTCCCGCATCTGCTCCTGCAACTCGCGGGGATACTTGCCCACATGGCTGTCGGGCGGGGTGATCCAGTAGACCCGGCAGCGCTCCGCCTCCAGCACCCGGCACATCCGGTCCACCAGGTATTCCACATTTCTGACGCGTTCCGCCGGAGTCTTCCGTTTGTCCCGGAGGGAGGCGTAGAGATTGGTCCCGGACTGCACCACCACGGCATCGGGATGGAATTTCCGGATCAACGGCTCGATTTTAGGCACGGCGCGGGTCTTGCGCAGCCGCCGCTCGTAACCATCCTGCTTCACCCAATGGCCGGCATCGCCCGAAACCGACTCAAAATCGCTCAGCCAATAATACGGCGTCGCTCCTCCCGTCACCATCGTGTAAACCTGATTGCCGGACTGCCGCAATTGTTTGTCCAGTGTCGTGCCGAAGGCGCCAAAGCTCAATGAATCCCCCAGATACAACACTCTAACTCCCGCCTTCGAGGGAGACGCCGCCAGCAGGACGATGGAAAAGAGGAAAAGCCGGAGACAGGCGGCACGATGATTCATGGGGTTCAATAATCGCGGAATGTAACACACCGGCCGCGGCGGACAAGCTCCACGGTGATCCTTCGCAAATCCTGAATTTCAGCCGAATTCAAAAGAGCGCTGCGGAGAAAGCAGGTCCGCAGGAACCGGGGATGATGGTCCGGAAGGTTCGAATTCACCTTGGATTTCCCGTTCAACCGATGGAGCGTAAATGTCTGAACCGCCCCCTCCACTGATGAAACCAGACTCTGACTCCCCTGCCGTCTCCCGTCCCCGCCGCCGTCCGTGGTTTCCTATCGTCATCACCATCCTGGGTGCAGTGGTGCTGCTGGGCGTGCTGGCCATGCCCGAGCTCGAACGGAATCTGAAGCAGTGGATTCTCGCCGTGATCACCCTCCTCGTGGTGGGCCTGAACCTCCTGTGGTTTTTCCTGACACCCCGATTCCCCTGGCGCACCCGCCTCGCCGTGCTGTCCGTTTTGGCGCTGGTGGCTCTCGGGTTGAAACTGACGGTAAGGGTCAAAGGCACCATGGATGGCACCGGCCTGCCGCGGCTGGCCTGGCAGTGGTCGGGAGCCCGGACCGGACTGGCGATTCCTCCCGTCCTGGCCGGCACAAATCCTGTGGCCGATGACCCCCGGCTCAGCCAGGCCGCGGAGGTGCCCCAGTTTTTCGGACCCCAACGGGATGGCACCGTGACCGGCGCGAAGCTGTCGAAGGACTGGCAATCCCGCCCGCCGAAGGAACTCTGGCGGCAACCGGTTGGTGAGGGATGGTCGGCATTCGCAGTGGTGGGCGGCCTCGCCTTCACTCAGGAACAACGCGGGGACGATGAGCTGGTAAGTTGCTATCATCTCTTCACCGGCCAGCTGCGGTGGGCGCATTCGGACAAGGCGCGCTTTTCCCAATGGCAGAGTGGGGATGGTCCCCATGCCACCCCGGCGGTTGGAGGCGGCCGGGTGTATGCCTACAGCGGGACCGGTTTGTTGACCTGCCTTGACTCCGCCACTGGCCAACTGGTCTGGCAGCGTTCCGTCCTGGCGGAGAACCAACTATCCAATCTTGAGTGGGGTCTCAGCGCCTCCCCGTTGCTGGTGGATGACAAGGTGATCGTAACCGGGGGCAATCCCAAAGGCCCGGTGCTGTTTGCCTATCAACGCGACACCGGTACCCCGGTCTGGAAAGCCGGCGACGATCAGGCCACCTATGCCTCTCCTGTCCTCGCGACCCTCGCGGGAAAACGCGTCATTCTGTGCAATCACGCCCGCGCCCTGGCCGGCCACGATCCCGCCACCGGTGCCGTGTTGTGGGAACATGCCTGGGGCAACGCGAAGTGGCCCAAGGCCTCGCAACCGGTGGTGGTTGGGGAAAACCGCGTGCTGGTGTCCGCAGGGTATGGCATGGGCTGCCAATTGGTGGAGGTGCTTGCCGGAACCGATGGTGCCCTGACAGCTTCAGAAGTCTGGAGCAGCATGAAATTGAAGACCCAGTTCAACAGCCCGGCCTTGAGAAACGGGCATCTCTATGGACTGGACGACGGACGCCTCGCCTGTCTTGATCCCGCCACCGGGGAGCGGCTCTGGAAGGAGGGCCGGTTTGGTTCCGGCCAGAGCCTTGTGGTGGATGATCTGGTGATCGTGCAGAATGAAAACGGTGCGGTTCATCTGGCTGCGGCGGTGCCCGGCGGGTTTCAGGAATTCGGCCAGATCGCGGCCCTGAACAGCAAGACGTGGAATCACCCGGTGCTGGCCGGACGATATCTGCTGCTCAGGAATGACCGGGAAGCGGTCTGTTATGAACTTCCGGTGGAACCTTGAATTGCGGTCTCACGCGACCGTCAGGTGGTGAATTTCCCAACTCAAATTCATGGTGGCGCCCCGGCAGGGATGCTGCCTTGTAGGTTTGATCTGCTGCTGTCCCCGCCATGCTCCCCCTTTCTGAATCCGCTGTCATTCCCGCCCGCCCGCCGGGGGAAGTGCTGTTTTCGGCCCGTGGTCTGACCAAGGTCTATCCGGGCGGGGAAACTGATGTGCGGGCGCTCGATGGAGTGGATCTGGACTTGAGGGCAGGGGAATTGATCGTGCTGCTGGGTGCCTCCGGCAGCGGCAAATCCACCCTGCTGAATATCCTGGGCGGCCTGGATGTGCCCACCGCCGGGACCCTGCACTACCAGGGGACGGAACTGACCCATGCCAGTGACAGCACCCTGACGCGATTCCGACGGGATGCGGTGGGCTTCATCTTCCAGTTTTACAATCTGATTCCCAGCCTGACCGCCCGGGAAAATGTCGCGCTCATCACCGAGATTTCGCGCGACCCGATGACCCCGGAGGAGGCCCTGCGGCTGGTCGGGCTCGGGGACAGGATGGATAATTTTCCTTCACAACTTTCGGGAGGACAACAGCAGCGGGTGGCGATTGCCCGGGCCATTGCCAAACGCCCGGAAGTGCTGCTCTGCGATGAGCCGACCGGTGCCCTGGATGTCAAGACCGGCATCACCGTACTCGAGGCCATCCAGAAGGTGAACTTCGATTTCGGCACCCTCGCGGTGATCATCACCCACAACGCCATTATTGCGGACATGGCGGACCGGGTGATCCATCTTTCGGACGGCTGTATCACGGACATCCAGTCCAACGCCCAGCGCCGCGATGTCCACACCCTCGCCTGGTAGTCATGATCCTGGCCCCTCTTGACCTCAAGCTGCTCCGCGATCTCGGCCACATGAAGGGGCAGATGCTTGCGGTCAGCCTTGTCATGGCCTGCGGCCTGGCCATGATGATCATGACCAGCAGTCTGATCCTGTCATTGGAGTCCACCCGCGACGCTTATTATGCGAAAAACCGCTTTGCGGATGTGTTTTCAGATTTGAAGCGGGCGCCCAATGCCCTGCGCAGCCGATTGCGGGAGATCCCCGGGGTGACGGTGGTGGAGACCCGCGTCACGGGACGGCTCACCTTGGATTTGCCAGGGATGCTGGAACCGGCGGACGGCACGATCATATCCATCCCGGATGACCGGCCGCAGCAGCTCCATCAGCTTTACCTCCGCCGGGGCCGCCTGCCGGCCACCGATAGCCAGAACGAAGTCGTGGTAGGCGAGGCCTTTGCGGAGGCTCATGGATTTGAACCCGGGGACCAGCTGGATGCCATTCTGCACGGCGCCCGGGAACGCCTCACCATCACCGGTATCGCGCTTTCTCCGGAGTTTGTCTTTGAGGCGCGGCCGGGGGATTCCCTGCCGGACAACCGTCGCTTCGGGATTTTCTGGATGAACGAACGGGAGTTGGCCGATGCCTTCGAACTGGATGGCGCCTTCAACAGCGTCCTGGTGGATGTGGCGCCTGGAGAAGCGGTCGCGCCGGTCATGGCCGCGCTGGACCGCATCCTTGCCCCCTATGGAGGATTGGTGGCGTATGCGAGGAATGATCATGGTTCCGCCAAGCGGTTGGATGATGAGTTGAATGTGCTGCATGGATTGTCCGTCGCTTTTCCTACCGTATTTCTCAGTATCGCCGCCTTCATGAGCAGTGCGGTCCTGACAAGGGTGATCCGCCTGCAGCGGGAGCAGATCGCACAGCTCAAAGCCCTTGGTTATTCTTCCGGCCAGGTTGGTTGGCATTTTCTGAAATTTGCCCTCGTCATTGTGGTCGGCGGCACGGTCCTCGGTGGCGTGGCCGGGGTCTGGCTGGGCAGCGGGGTGGTCTCCGTCTATCATAAATTCTTCCGGTTTCCCTCCCTCACCTTCCACGCGGATTATCTGGCGGTGGGCAGCGCCTTTATCGCCAGCAGCGTGGCAGTGTTCGCCGGAGTGATCGGCGCGGTGCGTCAGGCGGTGAAACTTCCGCCGGCCGAAGCCATGCGTCCGGAGCCCCCGGCGGAATACCGCACCTCCATCCTGGAGCGGCTCGGGCTGCAGAAGTTGGCAGGGTCCTCCCTGCGCATGGCGATGCGTAATATCGAGCGCCGGCCGTGGCAGTCGTTTTTCGCCGCGCTCGGCCTCGCCCTCGCCACCGGCATCCCGATCGTGCCCGGCGCGATGCGGGATGCCATTGATTACCTGATGGATTTCCAGTGGGACATGGCCCAGCGGCAAAATGTCAGTGTGTCCCTGATCGAACCCGGTTCCGCCTCCGCGCTGAATAACCTCGCGCATCTACCCGGCGTTATTTCCACGGAGGAATTCCGCAGCGTGCCGGCGCGCCTGAGATTCGGCCATCAATCCCGCCGGTTGGGCGTCACCGGCATGATCCCGGGCTCCCGCCTGAGCCGGCTCCTCGACGATTCCGGCACCCCGGTCGGCCTGCCACCCTCCGGCCTGTTGATCTCTGCCAAGCTCGCGGAAATCCTCGGAGCCAAGCCGGGCGATAGCGTGACCCTGGAAGTGCAGGAAGGCCGGCGGCCCGTGGTCAATGCGGTCATCCAGGGCCTGATCACGGACTATACCGGAGTGGCCGCCTACATGGATATCGATGCCCTGCGCCGCTTGATGAAGGAAGGCGGCAGCATCAGCGGGGCTCATCTGACGGTGGATGCGAAGCAATGGCCGTTCTTCCTGGAAAAGGTGAAGGAGAGTCCGCTCATCGCCTCCCTGGCGATCAAAAATGCCTCCCGTCAGGCCTTCCGCCAGAGCACCGCGGAAATGATCAATCTGGTGCAGGGACTGTACTTCACCTTCTCCATCATCGTGAGCTTCGGCGTCGTTTATAACAGTGCGCGGATCGCGCTTTCCGAACGGAGCCGCGAACTGGCCACCCTGCGGGTGGTCGGTTTCAATCACCGGGAAGTCGCCACCGTGCTGATCAGTGAGCTGGTCGTGCTCACCATGGTGGCGGTGCCGGTGGGATTGTTGATCGGCACCGGCCTCGCCAAGGGGATCGTCACCGCCGCCAGCACCGAGACGGTGCGGCTGCCCTTTATGATCAGCTTGCGCAGTTATGCCACCGCGGTGCTGGTGGTGCTGGTTTCCTCCACCGTCTCTTTTGCCGTGGTCAGCCGTGGCCTCCGGCATCTTGATCTCCTTGGCGTGCTCAAAGCGCGCGACTGATTTTCCCACATGAACGCTCCCTCCACCACTTCCCAGAATGGCCGCCGGTCCCGGGCCGGCCTGTTGCGCCGCAGCTTCGTCTGGCTGCTGGCTATTGGCCTGATTGCTGCCCTCATCGCCGGATTCCGCCCCCGTCCGGTTGAGGTGGAGACCGCCGTGGTCTCCTCCGGGCCGATGAGTGTGTTTGTGTTGGAGGAAGGCAAGACCCGCATTCGTCACCGCCACACCATCTCCCCACCGGTCGCAGGCATGCTGGAACGCATTCCGCTCCGCGCCGGGGAGAAGATCGAGGCCGGTAAAACCGTCCTGGCCACCATCCATCCCGCTCCTTCCAACTTCCTGGATCCCCGGACCATGGCCGAAGCCGAGGCCCGCATCCAGGCCGCGCAGGCCAATCAACAACTCCGCTCGGCCCAGCAGGAACGGGCTCAATCCGCCCTCGAACTGGCCCACAAGGAAAAGGCCCGCCTCCAGCTGCTGCTCAAAACCGGAGCCATCTCCGTCCGCGAAATGGACCAGGCCGCCAACGCCGTGGAACTGCTGCTGCGCGAGTTGAATGCCGCCCGGTTTGCCGTGCAGGTGTCCGACTACGAATTGGCCCAGGCGCAGGCCGCGGCGCGTCAGGCTGGCGATACCACCTCCGGGAAAATCGGGCCCTTTATCCTCAAGGCGCCGGTGGACGGTTTTGTCCTCAACGTCTTCGAAGAAAGCGCCCGCGCCGTCACGCCCGGCCTTCCCCTGATGGAAGTCGGCGACCCGGCCGATCTGGAGGCCGAGATCGAAATGCTTTCCAGCGATGCCGTGTCCGTGCAGGCCGGGGCGGAGGTCACTATCGAAAAGTGGGGCGGCGATACCACCTTGCGGGGCCGGGTCTCGTTGGTCGAGCCTGGCGGTTATACCAAATTCTCCGCGCTCGGGGTGGAGGAGCAGCGGGTGAAGGTGCGGGTCGATTTTCTGGACCAGCCGCCTCCCGGCCAGTGGCTGGGCGACCGCTTCCGGGTGGAGGCGCGCATCCTTACCTGGAAAGCCGATCCTGTGCTTCAGGTCCCTTCCGGGGCGCTCTTCCGCCGGGGCGATGACTGGATGGCCTTCCTGCTGGAAGACGGCAAAGCCCGCGCGGTCCAAGTCTCCGCCGGTCACAACAACGGCCTGCAGGCCGAAGTGAAGAGCGGTCTCTCCCCAGGCAAGACTGTGCTGCTCCACCCTCCTGACAAAGTCACGGATGGCCGGGCGGTCGTCCCACGGAAGTAGACGCAGCACCAGGTGCTTCCTGATGGACCCATTTGACAGGTCTGGCCCGCTGGTTAGATTGGAACATTATGAAAACCATCCTGCTTGCCGTAGTTGCCGCCGTCGCCTCTTCCCTGACCGCTGCTCCTCTGCGGGCGGCCGAAGAAATTATCTGGAATGTCAAAGCCGTGCACCCGGAAGGCCGCCTGCTTGATGTCAAAGCGATCGGGGCCGATGGAAAGATCTACCCCGTCAAAGCAATCGAAAGCGATGGCAACCATCACCTCTTTGACATCAAAGCCCTCGTGGGCGAGGCCCGGCTTCCTGTGAAAATCCTCGTCAGTGAGGACAAGCTGGCGCCTGTCAAAGCCATTGGCGAAAACGGCGTGATCCTTTCCATCAAAGCCATCACCCCCGAAGGCGAAAAGCTGGATGTCAAAGGCGTCAGCCGCCATGGGAGCATCATCAACATCAAGGCCGTCGCCCCCGATGGCAAGTTCTACGGCATCAAAGCACTCTCCGCCGAAGGCCGCACCTACGACGTGAAAGGCATCCACCTCGCCAGCACTCCCGTGGAAGGGAAAATCAGCGGAGTGGAATTTGCCGCCCACGTCAAAGCGCTGCCCCAGGCTCCCTGAGGGATGGGCTGCCCGGAGCTGGCTGACGGCTGTCCTGCTTGCCGTGCCAAATCCCCTTGGCTTGGGGCAAAGGATTGTCACTGCCTATGCGGGGGAAACCAAGGAAACTCCGCTGTCAAAATACATCTTGGCAAGGTGGTAGGAAAAGCTATCATGAACCCGATGGGGAATTCATCACGAATCGCACCCTCACCGCAGGGTGGTGACCGGAACGTCCTGTCCGGAGCGGTTTGCCCCGGTCCACCACTGCTCCCCGCTCCCCGCTCCCCGATTCCAATCCCATCAACAAAATGATATTTAAAAAATTGGCTGAATGGTCAGTGCTGGTCGTCTGCCTTGGATCCTTCCTGACCAATGCGGCAAAGGCGGATCAACGGGAATGGACCGACGTCACAGGAAGGAAACTGACGGCGGACTTGGTTTCCCAGTCCGGCGGTGAGGTGACATTATCCATCAAGGGGAAGGAACATCGGATCGCTGTCGCCAAATTGAGCGAAGCCGATCAGACCTATCTCCGGGAATTGCCAAAAAGCCCCGAGCCGCCGGCAACGCCTCCCCCGGCCAAGCCTCAGGAGTTGAAAATCCCTCAGGGAGAGCCGGCAAAAATGGAAATTGCCACCAGGGCGTTTCCTGACTGGAATGGCTACTACTCCGGCCGTTTTGGCAAATCATTGAAGGAATTCTACACCACCTCGAAAGGAATCGTTGATGCCCCCGCGACCGATACCAACACCACCGCCGAGACGGCAGTGATGTGGGGAAAAAAAGCGGGCACCGGCCAGATGCTCACTTTTGTGCCACCGGACTATGATGGGACCGTGGCCTACGGGGTGTTGGTCTATATCTCCCCCGGCAATGGCGGAGTCAGCCTGCGTCCAGGCTGGGATAAACTCTTTGCAGAAAAGAAACTGATCTATTGCTCGCCTTTCGGAGCGGGCAACGAGCAGGCTGATATGCGCCGGATCGCTTTGGCGCTGGATTCTGTCGCGACCATCAGCGCAAACTACGAAACAGATCCAAACCGCCGTTTTGTGTCAGGCACCTCCGGCGGCGGGGCGATGGCGACGACCATCGGAGTCAACTACGCTGAGTTCAAAGCAATCGATTGCTCCCGGGGATCATTCCCCACCTCATCGCAATGTTTTCCCTATCTTGGTGCCGGGGACATTCGCCAGGTGGCGCGCCAGAAAAAGAAATTCGCCTGGGTCAGCGGTCCGAAGGATGCCAACTACGCGTCCATCCAATTGGGGGTCGCCGCATGGAACAAGGCTGGGGTCGAATCAAAGCTCTTTGAACACCCTGAACAGGGCCATGCCGCAGGAACCGCCGATCTCATGGATCAAGCGCTGACTTGGCTCGAATCCTCCAAAAAGTAGGGGTTCACCGGAGGCCATCTGGCAGAAAAATTTCAGATGTTGGAAATTGTGAAACTTTGTGTCCTGTCTTGACATTTCTACTCGGCTTATGGGCAATGAGATTTCCGCG
>JAYUWQ010000424.1:0-1767 GCA_043753485.1 bacterium | reverse complement strand
TGACTGGGAGAACGCGATTGCCGGTGGCGCTATGAGTAGCAAAGACTCGGACAGATCAGCCAAATCGGACGGATCGGAGCGATCCGGGAGACACCGTCGACTGCGGCCGAGCGGCGGTTATCGCGATCTGCGCAGCTTTCAGGTGGCGACGGTGGTCTACGATGCGACGGTGTCATTCTGCGACCGCTTTGTCGACAAGCGTTCGCGCACCCACGATCAGATGGTGCAGGCGGCGCGCAGCGGGGTGCAAAATATCGCCGAAGGCAGCAAGGCGAGCGGCACCTCGAAGAAGTTCGAGCTGAAGCTGACCAACGTGGCCCGCGCCAGCCTGGAGGAACTGCGGCTGGACTACGAAGACTACCTGCGGCACCGCAGCTTGCCGCTCTGGAGCGCAGAGGACCCGCGCCGGAAGGCACTGGTGGCCCGGCGCTGCAAAACGGTGGAGGAAGTGGCGGCCTGGGTGCGGGAGGTGCGCCGGCCTGGGTTGGATGGACTAAATGGACAGGATGGACCTGATAGACCGGATGGACCCGACTCCGGGCCGTCCATGGAGTCTATGAAGTCCATCCCGTCCAGCCCGGCGGAAATAGCGGCCAATGCCGCGCTGGTGCTGTTGGGCGTGGCTTGTGCGCTGCTGGACCGCCAGATCGAAGCTCAGGCGGCGGCTTTTATCGGGGAAGGCGGGTTCACGGAGCGGCTGCACCGCATCCGGACCGAGCGGAGAAAACAGGGCCCGAAATGAATCCATCGTGGAGGAGGGCGCCTCGGATGGGTCCGGCGCGCGTGGCGATAACACTCCGGCACGAGCCACACCGTCAGGACCTTGCCGCCTGCGGCGGAATCTCCTGAAAATGCCTTGCAGGGCGGAGGGGGAAGCCGGTTCCTTGCCGCGGCGGGGACTCCGGGGAACGGACCACCCTGCCCTTCCCTTACCCGCTATGAAAACGACGGAACGATTGGCAAAATGGAGGCCAGTCCGGTGCATTACGCCAGCAAGACCAGTCCGCCGGCGCTGTTGCTCCATGGGAGCGATGATCCGCTGGTGCCCGTGAAGCAGGCGGAGGTGTTCGCGGCGGCCCTGGAAAAACAGGGGACGGTGGTGGAACTGGTGAAGATGGAAGGGGCGGGGCACGGCGGATTTGGCAAGGACCCGGCCCAGACCCTGGGACGGCTGAATGCTTTTTTGGTGAAGTATTTGCTGAAGCCCTGAGCCGGACGGGGACGGCGTCCGCTTGCCAGCGCGTCTCCCGCTTCCCGCTTGCCCCGCAGGCGCGCCGGGAGTGTGATGGGCAGAACCAAATTATCAATTTTTATGTGGAAAGGCAGATTTCAGCAGGAGACGTCCGGTCTGGTGCAGCGGTATGGGGAGTCCATCTCCTTCGACTGGCGGCTCTATAAATACGATATCCTGGGGTCGATGGCGCAGGCCGAGGCCCTGGCGCGGGCGAAGATCATCACCCGGACGGAGATGCAGGCCATCCACCGGGGGCTGAAGGAAATCGAGGGGGAGATCGAGTCGGGGAAATTCGAGTGGCAGACGGCCCTGGAGGATGTGCACATGAACATCGAGAAGGCGCTGACGGCGAAGATCGGGGCGCCGGGGGCGAAGCTGCACACGGGGCGGAGCCGGAATGACCAGGTGGCCTTGGATATCCGGATGTATTGCCGGGCGGAGGGGGGGATGGTGGTGGACCTGATCCGCGGCCTGCAACGCGCCCTGACGGAAGTGGCGCTGCGCTGGCAGCACGTGGTGATGCCGGGCTACAC
>JAYUWQ010000423.1:0-4295 GCA_043753485.1 bacterium | reverse complement strand
GCAGGTGACGCTTTTCACCTCCTTCGTCACAAGGCAGGCCGCCATGATCCGGGCGACGGCGTGGGGGGTGTAATACTCGGCGTATTTCCCGCCGCCGTCTTTGTTGTAGTCCTTGATGAGGTATTCGAAAATCCCGGCGAAGAAGTCGAATTTTTCAGCGAAGAGGCGTTCGAAGCTGAAGTTGACGAGTTTGTTGATGAGGGCGCGGGCGAAATCGTTGCGCTTGGAGGCGACAAATTCCGTGATGGGATCGAAGAGCGGCTGCTTCTCGCCATCGTCCGTCATGACGGAGAAGATGTCGGCATTCAGCGCCGCGATGGAGAGGAGAGTGGCATCGAGAATTTTGGCGAAGTCCTTTTCATTTTGCTGGCCGTAGAGGATAGCCAGAAAGTGTTCCGGCCGCAGTTGGGCGGTGCCATCGCCGAGCCGCATCAGGAGCATCTTGTATTTCGGCTCCGGATAGCCACGGAGGGCGTCCTCCCAGGATTTTGCCTTCGCGAGGGCGGGATCGATTTGCTTCGCTTCCCAGGCGAATTTGTCATTGAGGAACTTGTAGAGGAAGATCTGGGTGATGATCTTGAACTCATTGCCATCGTTGCCGAGGCCGTAGTTGGCACAGACGCCCTTGAGGTCGTCGATGAGGGTGGTGGCTTGTTTTTGGAAGTCGCGGGAAGTCATGCGAGTTGCTGACCGTGGAACTCATCCAGATACTCTTTCATCACAAGGGTATTGATAAATTGGCAGCTCTCCGGGGTGAGGGGCAAGTCGTGGACGCCCTGGAGCTGCTCAATGATGAGGCGGAGCATCATCTTCTCGCTGTAGGCAGGATTGGTGAGGAGTTGGGCATTGGCGGAGATGCGGACATCCGCCTCCTGTTTGAGAGCGGAGAGGGCCTCGCAGAGCTTCCGCTCGCTGACGGAGGGGTCGCCTTTTTCCATGAGGCGCTTGTGGAGGCGGGCGTATTTCGCGTCGTTGGCGTATTTGGCGCGGAGGAGCTGGTTCTTCCGCTCCAGCTCGCGGGCGCGGGCCTGAATGTCATTCAGGGAGGCGATATTGGAAACCATGTCCGCCTGGGTGATCTCGCTGAGGTTTTTCTTTTTGAAAAGGCGCTCGAGTTCCTCCCGCAGGGAAATGAAGGCGGGATCGCGCGGATCGAAGTTGGAGGCGAGGCCCTCGCGCGTGCGGCGCAGGGTGTCCTTTAATTCATCGGCGATGATCATCTCCGCCTCGGAGACCTTGCGGAAGGTGAAAATCACGTCTTCGAGGGCGATGTTGAGCAGGTTGGCGGTGTCCTGCCCGTTCTCGAGGGCTTCGCGCTGATTGAGCAGGGTCAGGTGGTTGTTCGCTTCGGTGGAGAGCTGCGTGAGCTTGCGGAAATCGAGCTTTTCCAACAGGTCATATTGGCCGGAGAGGCGGATCAGATTGTAAAGACTGCGGGCGTCGTTGAGGGCTTTGATCACCTCCCGCATTTCCTTCCGGTCCTGGATTTGAGTGATCTGCTGCGAGAAGATTTCCGCGTTTTGAATATCGAAGTGGAAGAGCGCGTCCTTGATGGCTTCGATCTCGGCGGTGATTTCTTCGGCGGATTTGAAGAGGTCGGAGTAGTGCTGGAACTCGTCGCCGAGTTCGGCCTGGAGTTCATCGAAGTAGGCTTTGTTGGTGCGGTCGAACTCCGCCGTGATATCCGCGAAGTCCACCACGTAGCCGTAACGGAACATCTTGTAGGTGCGGTTCACCCGAGTGAGGGCCTGGAGGAGGTTGTGGGATCTGATGACCCGGCCGAGGTAGAGCTTCTTCAGCCGGGGGGAATCGAAGCCGGTGAGCAGCATGTTATAGACAAAGAGGATATCTATCTTCCCGGCCTTGAAGTCCTCCACCCAGTCCTTCCGCTGATCTTTGGTGCCATTGTCGTGCAGGATCAGGGCATGGGTGCGGACGGAGTTTTCCAGCCGGGGGATGAATTTGTAGGTGAAGGGATCCTCGGCGACCCTGGCGAAGGGTGCCGGGAATTCCATCACGGTGTCGGGCGCTGCAGGATTGGCATATTCCCTCACGAAAAGTTCGGCCATCATTTTGGCCTGCTCCGCGGAGTCACAGATGACCATGGCCCCGATGGTGCCATCATTGGACACCTGCCGCGCCCTGCCGAAGTCCGAGACGATGTAGTCGAGCATCGGTTTGACGAACTTTTCGTGGGCGTAGAGGAGCTTGCGGTTATTGCTGCCCTGAAGGACGGAGATTTCCTCGAGCATCTGGGCCATCTCCATCCGGTAGCGGGTCTCGATAGCCTCGCGGATGAGACGGAGGGTGTAGCCGTCGGCGATGGAGGCGTTGTAGTAGTATTTGTGAATGTAGTCGCCGAAGAGGGTTTTGGATTTGTAGTTTTCGCCGATCAGAGGCGTGCCAGTGAGGCCGATCTTGATGGCCTGGGTGTCCGACTCGTTCAGGTTGGCGAGGAAGCTCCCCCTGGGGTTGTAGCTGCGGTGGACTTCATCCAGAAAATAGACGCGCTGGATCTGGAGATTGTAGTCGGTGGAGCGGACCACATCGGGGTCGTCCTTGAACTTTTGGATATTGACGACGGTGATTTCGGGACGGCCTGAATCATTGTGGATGGCGCTGCGGGATTTGATGTCCCTGGCGAATTCCTCGCGGGAATCGACCGTGTGAACCACGAGGCCGCGGCTGCGGAACTCGCGGCAAGCCTGTTGGAGGAGATCGATCCGGTCCACGATGAAGTAGAACTTGGGGATGATCCCCTGCTTTTGGAACCAGGCGGTGAGGTGAAGGACGTTGTAGTAGGCGAGAGCGGTTTTGCCGCTGCCCTGGGTGTGCCAGATGATGCCTTTGCGAATCCCTTCGTCCAGCTTCCTGGTGATGGCTTTGGTGGCAAAGACCTGCGGATAGCGCATGATGTGCTTTTCGATCCCTTTTTCGCCCCGGACGTAGGCGATGGCGAACCGAAGCAGGAAAAAGAGCCGGGTGGGTGAAAAGAGAGAGGTGCTGAGGCGGTTGGTGGGAGTGTCGTGGTTCTTGTTGGTTTTGAACTCGGCGGAGTGCCTGATGCTGGTCAGGTTGGTGTCCTTGAGAATGAAGTCTTCCACGTCCTGGTCCTCCGGCGACAGCAGCGCGGCCAGATCCGGCTTCTCCTCTTCCCGGAAATAATTGAACGACGGTTCGCCGGTAGAGGTGGAACCGTAAAATGCCCCGGCCAGCGGCTCCGGGGAACTGTTGTCATACTCCATGTTGTTGGAAAACACCATGAGTTGGGTGATGTTGATGAAGCGGCGAAATTTGGGATTCCTGAACCGGGCGTTGATCCGGTGGCGTTCGGCGAGGATTCCATCCCGGTTGTTGGGTTTTTTGACCTCGATAAAGGCGAGGGGCATCCCATTGATCAAAAGCGTGATATCGGGACGGAACACATCGTCGCCGTTCTTGCAGGGCAATTCGGTGACGACATGGAGGGAGTTGTGGGCAGGATCATCGAAGTCCAGCAGCTTCAGACCCGAGGTGGCGGTGAGGCGCTCGTAAAAGGACTTACCGAGGTCCTCATTGTCCAGGAGGAGCGTGGCCTGCTGAAGCGTGCGGTCGATCTCGTCGGGGGTAGCCCCGGGATTGATCTTCCGGAGGGCAGCCCGGAACACTTCAGGGAAAATGTTGCTGGAGTCATCCCAAGTGGCATTCTTCAGGGAGACGTAGGAATAACCGAGCCTCGTGAAGTGCAGCAGCGCAGGGATTTTCACCCGGGAGTCTTCGTTAAAGGCCATGAATTTTATGAGCGGGCTCTGGCAAGGCCTCCTGAGGTGTCTCGCTAAGCTAGGATTCCCCCCATCTCAAGATAATCCTCAAAAAAGGAGTAGTAGAAGATTCCCGACACAAGGGGTCGCGGGTGGCGACGGCAGGGGTGAGAAACATTGGATGGCGTGCCCATGTGGAGCTGCTGAAAAGCTCCCCGGTATCTGTAGAAGGAGCCAACGGGATGATTGACCCGGTACGGGAGAACGATACGCTGCGACTCATGCAAGCCATCGAATTTACAACCGAACTCAGCGGCTCACGGACGCTGCCGATCCCGCAGGACGTGGCCGCGCGGCTGCCCCGGTCCGGACGGGCTCGCGTTATAGTGCTGACGGATGATCTGACTGACGACGCCGGCTGGCGTCTGGGAGCCTACGAGAAGTTCCTCCGTGATGATGCGCCAGAGGATGCCATTTACGATACCTGCCGCTGATGTTCGGGGAAGTTTTCAGCGCATGACATTGTGACCAGCCCGGTGAGCATTTCCCCTTATC
>JAYUWQ010000422.1:0-1770 GCA_043753485.1 bacterium | reverse complement strand
CGCTGGTGCCCTTGGCCGACGCCGCCGGAGTCGACTTTTCCCAAGCCGGACGCTGGCTGCTGCGCCTTCCCAGCGGGAGGCAATTCGGTCCGGTACGCCGCGAGATGATCGTGGAGTGGTTGCGGGAAGGACGGGCCGATGCCGACTGCCTCGTCTCCCCGGAAGAAAGCACCTTGTGGTATCGGGTGACCGACGTTTTCCCGCAAAGCCCGGGGACAGGCGGGGCCGCGACCGAACCTACTGCGGCCTCCGGGAAAAAGGGGAAATCCAAATCGGGAACCGTTGGTCCCCCGGCCCGCCCGGCGGCCTTGGAAGATTCCAGTTCCCCTGCGGCAGTGATCCCCGCGGCGGGATTATTGGATTTGCTGGATGACTGCTCCACGGCCCCGCCCCGGGGGCGGATGCGGACCATCCAACGGAATCATGC
Source organism: bacterium (assembly GCA_043753485.1). Taxonomy (GTDB): domain Bacteria; phylum Verrucomicrobiota; class Verrucomicrobiia; order Verrucomicrobiales; family V1-33; genus CAIZWU01. The sequence goes on along the minus strand of JAYUWQ010000422.1, from coordinate 1,343 downwards.
CGAAGCCGTCAAGTCGCTCGAAGAGGAAGCCGCCCGCGCCGGGGGCTTTTTGCGGCCCCGGGGAGCACGCCTGGTGTGGCTGGAGGGGGAACACCCGCCCCGCCATGGCCGCGGCGGGCACGAACCGCTGGAGCTGGAAGCCGCCACCGTCGCGGCCTTTCTGGGGCCTCAGGGCGGGGAGTTTTATTGTGTTATCCCATGGTCTCGGCTGGGGCGGATGCCACACGAGTTTTTGAGCATTCTGCCAGGCCGGCTGCCGGCCCCGGTGGCGCTGCGCCGGGCCACCGAAGATGATTTTGCCGGCGGCCGGTGGATCGGCATCACGGGCGATGACCGCGATGTCATGGCCCTTGCGGCCGGGATCAGCCAAGAAGCACTCGCCCGCGACATCGTGTGGGACTGGTTCAGCGGCAACCGGCTCTATCACATGATACTGGTCTGGGGCGTGCAGGCGGTCCCGCTCGGCGGGGAGAAGTTCGCCCATCTGGTGCAGACGGCGGAGCGCCCGGAGCCGGGAGCGCCCGCCGGGCTGCGGTGGTATCTGGAACGGCAGAGTGCCTTTTGGCGGTTTGCTCGGCGGCTCAATCTGCCCGGCTCCCCCGGCAGCCCGGTCCTCTTCGCCTCCTGCGCCGCCCGGCTCCTCACCCTCGCGGCCGACCGCCTGCGGGAATCGCCGGTTGCGTGAGGCCCGGTGGCATGGCGTAGTCGACCTCGCGGTTCCTCTTTCAGGAACACGTCTCCTCTCAGATATGGCCGGATTTTTCAAAAAACTGCTCCAGCGCTTCACCCGGCGGAAGGTGGACCTTGATGAACTTGAGGAAAGCCTCATTTCCGGGGACGTGGGCGTGCGCATGACCCTGCAGATTCTTGAAATCCTGCGAGCCAAAGGCCGCAGTCTCGAAGCCGAGGAAGTCGTCGATGTCTGCCGCGAGGAAATCCTCAAGATCCTTCCCGCCAGCATCCCAGCCCTTCCCGAATTTCCGGACAAACCCTGCGTCATTCTCGTGGTCGGCGTCAATGGCGTCGGCAAGACCACCAGCGTGGCCAAGCTGGCCCACCTGCTCCAGCGTCAGGGCAAAACCGTCATGCTGGCGGCTGCCGACACCTTCCGGGCCGCCGCCATCGAGCAGCTCGACCAATGGGCGCAACGCCTCGGAATCCCCATCATCAAAGGCCAATACAAGGCCGATCCGGCCGCCGTCTGCCATGACGCATGGGAGGCGGCGCAAAAACGGGGCATCAATTACCTGATCTGCGACACCGCCGGCCGGCTGCATACCCGCGACAATCTCATGGCCGAACTCTCCAAAATCGAGCGCGTCTTCAATCGCAAAGACCCCGGC
>JAYUWQ010000421.1:0-1770 GCA_043753485.1 bacterium | reverse complement strand
CCGCTAGTAATATGAACGGGCCACGGATGGCACGGATTCAACGGATAAACACGGATGGTCGCAGCATGTTGAGGCTGGAGTTATTTTAGACCGGCTTGCCCGACCAGAGGGGGAGTCCGAATCAGCTCTTCTTCCAAACATCCGTGCCATCCGCAAACTCCGTGTTATCCGTGGCCGTCTTTCCTTGCTTTTCCTTTCCATGACTCCTGACAATCCCTGGTTCCTCTTTCTCCTCTGTTCCGTTCTTGGCCTCTATCTGCTGGAGACGGTTTCCGTGCTGCTGAATCTGAAGCATCTCAGCCAGCCCCTGCCGGAGGACTTCGAGGATGTTTTTGATGAAGCCGCCTTTGCCAAAAGCCAGGCCTACAGCCGCGAGAGCGCCCGCCACGACCTCATTGCCAGTGGCGTGCGCCTCGCCGTCTTCCTGGCTTTCTGGCTGGGGGGCGGGTTTCCGTGGCTGCAGTCGGTGGTGGCCGGCATCACGGCTTCACCCATTTATCAGGGCTTGCTGGGAATCAGCCTGCTGCACCTCGGGAGCAGCCTGATCAGCCTGCCGTTCACCTGTTATGACACCTTCAAAATCGAAGCCAAATACGGGTTCAACAAAACCACGCCTGCCGTCTTCATTGCCGATCAGGTCAAAGGTCTGGTACTGGGTGCGGTGATCGGCCTGCCGGTGCTGGCACTGCTGCTCTGGCTGTTCGGCACCTTCCCGGGGGCCTGGTTGTGGGCGTGGCTGGCGGTCACGGTGCTCGTGCTGGCGCTCCAATACATCGCTCCGCGCTATCTGATGCCGCTCTTCAATAAATTCACCCCGCTGGAGGACGGGCCCCTGAAAACCGCGATTCAAACCATCTCCGGAACCTGTGCCTTTCCGGTGAAGGAGCTTTTCGTGATCGATGGCAGCCGCCGCTCCACCAAGGGCAACGCCTTCTTTGCCGGTTTCGGCAAAAACAAACGCATCGCCCTCTACGACACCCTGATCGAAAAGCACCCGCAGCCCGAACTCCTCGCCGTGCTGGCGCACGAGATCGGCCACTTCAAACGAGGCCATATCGTGCAGCGGCTGATCGTGGCCGTGGTCCAACTCGCGGTGATTTTCCTCCTGATGGGCACCGTGCTCAGTCATCCCGGCCTGCATGCCGCCTTCGGACTATCCAGTCCGGTGCTGTGGCTGGGGTTTGTCTTTTTCATGATCCTTTTTGAACCGGTGCAGACGGTGCTGGGCATCCTGAGCGGTCTGTGGAGCCGGAAGCACGAATACGAAGCCGATGCCTATGCCGCCGGGGCCACCGGTGGACCTGCCGACATGACCGCGGCCCTCAAACGCCTCGCCCGCGACACGCTTTCCAATCTCACGCCGCACCCCCTCACGGTTTTCCTGCACTACTCCCACCCGCCCATGATCCAACGGCTCGCGGCGCTGCGGAAACTGGCCATAACACCGACTCCCGGCACCAACCCCGGGTGAGGGGTGAAACCCGTGGAGCGGGGGCTGGGCGGATTTTTTTGAACAATCTAACGCCGGCAGCGGTTTATGCTTTCCGTCAGGCCCTTCTGTCAGGTAGAAGGGCCGCCCTGCCGCTATGAAACCGATCCTGCTGATTCTCCTTCCGTCCGCCGGCGTGCTTGCCGGGTGGTTTTTACGTCCTGCGCTCCAACCCGCGGCGGCGCTTTCCCCGGGGGCTGCGGAAGCAGGACTCCCCGGCGGAACCAGTCAGGCTGCCCCCGCCGGCAAAAAGGGAGAGGCGGCGGCTCCGGCCCTGGTGA
>JAYUWQ010000420.1:0-1770 GCA_043753485.1 bacterium | reverse complement strand
CCGGGGAGCAGCTCATCGCCACCGGTTTCAACCGCTTGAACATGGTCACCCGTGAAGGCGGCGCGCAGCCCGGCGAATACCTCGCCAAGTATGGGGCGGACCGGACCCGGGTGGTCGGCACCGCGTGGCTGGGCTCCACTTTTGGCTGCGCGGAATGCCATGATCACAAGTTTGACCCCATCTCCGCCAAGGATTTTTATTCGCTCCAATCCTTCTTCGCCGACGTCAAACAATGGGGGGTTTATTCCGAATATCAATACACGCCAAACCCCGAGCTGCGCGGCTACAGCAACGACCACCCATTTCCTCCCGAGATCGAAGTGGAGAACCGCTGGCTGCTCGACAAAGCAGCCCGCACTGCGGCCGCTCAACGAATCCGCATCGCCGAAGCCGCCGCGCAACGTGCCATCAATCCCGCCGCCACAACTGCATTCCAGACCTGGCTGGCGGCCAGCCAGACCTTCAGCCGCCAGCATCCCACCGGCTGGATTTCCGCGGGCCCGCAAATCACCCTCACTACTTCACGCACCCCGCGCGCCAAGGCCGCCGCCAAGCCTGCCGCGGACGCCCCGCCACCCACCGTGTCGGAAGATGGCACCATCGTGCTCCCGCCCGGTCCTGCGGACGACCTCACGCTGAACCTCCAGCCCGGAGCGGGCACGGTGGCCGCGCTCCAGCTCGAAATCCTCCCCACGCCGGATCAGGACCGTTTTTCGGGCACCGTGACCCTGACGGCAAATCTCCAGCGGCAGGGCACCGCCCCCCCGGAGCCCATCCGCTTCCGTTTCGCGGATTCTGCCACCAAATCCGAGCGTTACGACAACGGTTTTCCCATCCCGGGCATTATGTCAGGCTGGAAGCTGGCCGGCGTCCCCGCCTCCGCCCGTCCCACCGGCGTCTGGCTGCCGGAACACCCGCTGACCCTGGCTGCGGGGGACACCCTGACCCTATCTCTCAAGGCCTGGCCATTCCGCAGCCTACGGGTTTCGTGGTCGCCTTATGCGGCTCCCGTGCCCGCCGAATCCGGGGCTTGGCTTACGGCCCTGGCCAGTGCTCTGGCTGATCCGCAGGGCGCCCATCTCGCCCACGTCAATGAAGGCTGGCTGACCAGCACCGCGGCGGATGCCGCCGCCTACGCGGATTACGAGGTCCTTGCCAGCCAGCGCCGCGGGTATGCCGAAGGCCGCGCCATAACCCTCGTCACCCAAGCCATGGCACCTCTCCCCGTGCGGATCCTCCCGCGGGGCAATTGGCAGGACGAAACCGGGGAAATCACCCCACCCGCCACGCCCCACTTCCTGCCCGGCCCCAAACCCGCCCCCGGCCAGCGCCTCACCCGGCTGGATCTCGCCAATTGGATTGCCTCGCCGGAAAATCCCCTGACCGCCCGCACGGTGATGAACCGCTTGTGGAAACAGCTTTTCGGCACCGGCCTGTCCTCAGTAGTGGATGATCTCGGCGCCCAGGGCGAGCCGCCCTCCCATCCCGAACTGCTCGACTGGCTCGCCGCTGAATTCCGCGACAGCGGCTGGAACACCAAACACCTGATCCGCCTGATGGTCACCTCCAAGACCTACCGCCAGCACTCCAGCCAGCGGGTGGAATACAAAGACCTCGACCCGGCCAACCGCCTGCTCGCCTCCCAAAACCCGCGGCGCCTCGAAGCGGAGTTCGTGCGTGACAACGCGCTCGCCATCGCGGGTTTGCTGAACCCGGAAATCGGGGGCCCCAGCATCAAACCCTGGCAACCACCCGGCTACTACGCGAACC
>JAYUWQ010000419.1:0-4301 GCA_043753485.1 bacterium | reverse complement strand
GGTGCCACCATGGGTCGTATGGAAGGGGAGAGGAGGTCCAAGTATTCTGGAAAGTTCTGAATACTTGAACGACGCCGCCGTCCAAACGAAGTGGCGGTCCCCGTCTCCCCTTACCGAAAACCAACCTATGAAATCCAAACTCGCTAAACTCTTCACGCTCGCGCTGGTCATTTCCTCCGTTTCCTGTGCTGCTGGTCCCAACGCCCAGACGGGCGCGGTGGTCGGCGGTCTCGGTGGGGCGGCTCTCGGCGGCATCATCGGCCATCAAAGCGGCCGTGGTCTGGAAGGTGCCGCCATTGGTGGGGCCCTCGGAGCCGTCGGTGGCGGAGTCGTCGGCAATGCCCAGGACCAGCGGAACTACAACAACTACTACTACCGTCAGCAGCAGCCCCGCCCCTACTACGGCTACTAAGCTGCCGCTGCCAGCGCTGCCAGCCTGTTGCACCGCCCGTTCCGCTCCGCCGGGGCGGGCGGTTTTTGCGTTCCGGTCCTGCTGCAAAGGCCGGGAGCTTTTGTAATATCGCGGCGGTCGGCAGGACGCACTCTATCGCGACCGGCCCATCTGCCGTCCTTTCCTTTCCACCGCCCCCGCCATGTTGCCCCTGATCAGCCTCACTTTGGGATTGTCCTTCCTTTCCGGACTCAATCTCTACCTTGCCACCTTCCTCGCCAGCTTCGCGGTGAGCCAGGGGTGGGTGGACGCCGCCGTGCATCCGGCGTTGGCGGGGTTGGGCCATCCGGCTATCATGATCGTGGCCCTGATCTTGTTTGTGGTGGAATTCATCCTCGATAAGATCCCGTGGGCGGACAGCTTGTGGGATGCCATCCACACCATCATCCGTCCGCTCGGCGCGGTGGGCCTGAGCTTGGTCCTGACGCAAGGCGCGGCTCTTGGCCCCGTCGCCACCACCGCTCTGGCGACCACCGCCTTTCTGATGGCGCTGAGCACGCACCTGACAAAAAGCGGGGTGCGTCTGCTCATCAATGCCTCGCCCGAACCGTTCACCAATATCCTGGCCAGCCTTGCGGAGGATGTGGTGGTGGTGGCCTTGATGGTCCTGCTGATCAATGCTCCGGTCACGGGCTTCGCGGCTTGTTTGGCCCTTTTGGCGGGAGCGTGGATCGTCCTGCCGCGGCTGCTCCGTCTGGTGAAGGCCAGTCTCTTCCTGATCTGGAAAAAGTATCTGGGACCGGTTGCGATGCCGGTGTCCCCGCAAACGGTGCTCCCGGCCGCCCTCACCGTGGCGCAGGAAACCCAGCTCATCGAAAAGGTGGGGCCGGAGGCAGCGGTGGCGTTATGGGCGGTACCCTGTGTCAGCGGAAAAGCCAGCGGGCTGCCCGGGCTGCGTCCCAATCGTTTCGGCACCCTCGTCGCCCCCGCGGCCCATCCCGGGACGCTGGTCTTTCTCTCGCGCGGCTGGTTCCGCCGTCATGCGGTCCGCGTTTCCCTCGCGGGAGCCTCGATCCGTCAGGAAAGCGGCTTCCTCAGCGAGAATCTGGTGATCCACCGCCCGGATGACGGCCTGCATCTGGTGCTGCGTTTCACCCGCGGCGAGGGGCCGCTGGTGGCTCGTTTGGTGCAGGTGCTGAATGCCAGGACAGGACTCGCCGCGCCGGGCCCGGGGCTGAGCCGGGAAACGGTCGCCACTGAAGTCTGGGACGTGCCCCGGTCGCTACAGCACTAGCCGGCTCTCAGGGCACGGATGGTTTTGGCTTCCGCAGGTCCGCCAGTCCCGGAGGAGCGGCGTCTTCCGGCAGCAGTTTGCTGGTGTCGAAGCCCAGTTCCTTCGCCCTCGCCTTCAACTCCCGGTAGACCGTGAAGGGCAGCTGGGGTTGCCGGGCCAGCATCCAGAGATACTTCCGGTCCGGGGTGCCCACCATGGCCCAGCGGTATTGGGGATCGAGGGCGATGATCCAGTAGTTCCCCTCCTCCGGCACCGGGGCCAGCGACGCGAATCCGCCGAACTTCACCTGGAGCCGGGCGTTGTGGGAACCGGAGACCGGGGTGGCCTTGCCGGTGATCCCGGAGATACGGCCCTTGGTTTTATAGCAGGTATTCCGCACCTGCACCGTGCCATCGGGCAGGGCGGTGTATTCCGCCATGGAGCGCACGCAGGACTTCTGGAAGAAATTAGGCAGGCGCGACACCTCATGCCACGACCCGGCGTAGCGGGCGAGGTCCACCTTCGCCACCGTGGGCAGCGGGGCGGCGGCCGCAGGAGCCGTGTTCCGGCAGGCGGGCAGCGCGGCGACCAGCAGGCAGGGGAAAATCAGGCGGAGCAGACAGGGGAGCAAACAGCGGAGCGTCATGGGGCCATGATACGCAAAACCGGGCGGAGGGAAATCAAAACCCTGACGGGATTTCACCCCGGCCGGCGGCGGCGGTCCCGCCAGGGCCACTCCCCGGTTGCAGCCTCCGTCAGCCTGGCGCACTGCCGGAGATGGCCACGAGGAAAAAACCGACTCCCGCACCCTCTGCGGCACCTGACAAATCCGCGCCCCGCGTGGGCATCATCATGGGCAGTATCTCGGATTGGGGCACCATGGAACATGCCGCGGAAATCCTCACGGAATTCGGCATCGCCCACGAGACCCGCGTGGTCAGCGCCCACCGCACTCCGGACCTGCTGGTCGAGTATGCCAAAACCGCCGCCGGGCGCGGCCTTCAGGTCATCATCGCCGGGGCAGGAGGCGCGGCCCATTTGCCGGGCATGACCGCCAGTATGACCCCGCTGCCGGTGCTCGGGGTGCCGGTGGAATCCAAGGCCATGAAGGGCATGGACTCGCTCCTCAGCATCGTCCAGATGCCGGGCGGCGTGCCCGTCGGCACCTTTGCCATCGGCAAGGCCGGGGCGATCAATGCCGCGCTCTTCGCCGCCTCCATCCTGGCCCTGACCGATCCTGCGGTGGCCCGGAAACTGCAAACCTTCCGCCAAACCCAAACCGCCAAGGTCCTCGCCACCCAGGCTGAATTGCCCGCATGAAATCTGCTCCCGTCCTGCTCCCCGGCCGCACCCTCGGCATTCTCGGCGGCGGCCAGCTCGGCCGCATGACGGCCCGCGAAGCCAAACGCGCCGGCTACCGCGTCGCGGTCTACACCAACGAACCCCACGGCAGTCCGGCCGGTCAGCTGGCGGACCTCGAAGTCAATGCCGCCTACTTCGATGACGAAGCCCGCGAGCAGTTCATCCGCGAGGTGGATGTCATCACCATGGAATTCGAAAACCTGCCAGGCGACCTGCTGGGCTTCTTCGAGTCCCACAAGCCGGTCCGCCCCGGCCGCCGCGCTCTGGAAACCTGTCAGAACCGCGAGCGTGAAAAACTGTTCCTGCGTCAAATCGGAGTGCCTCATGCGGAATTCCGTGTGGTGAAAAGCGCGGACGGGCTGGCGGCGGCCCTGGCGGAACTGGGGACGCCCTGTGTGCTGAAGACGGCGGATTTCGGGTATGACGGCAAAGGCCAGCAAAAGCTCACCGGAGGCGAAGACCCGGTGGCCGTCTGGAAAAACCTCAACGCCCCGCGCGGGGTGCTGGAGCAGTGGGTTACGTTTGAAAAGGAAATCAGCGTGGTCGCCGCCCGCGCCCTCGATGGCTCCTTCGCCGCCTTCCCGCCCTGCGAAAACGAGCACTTCCACCACATCCTCGACGTCACCATCGCTCCCGCCAGGATCGCGCCGGAGACAGCGGCCGAAGCCACCGCCCTGACGGAAAAGATCGCCGCGGCCCTGGACTACACCGGCACCCTCGCGGTGGAGTTTTTCCTGACCAAGGAAGGCCGTCTGGTAGTGAATGAAATCGCCCCGCGCCCTCACAATTCCGGCCACCACACCATCGACGCCTGCTGCACCAACCAGTTTGAACAACAACTCCGCGCCGTGGCCGGTCTGCCCCTGGCCGATCCCCGCCAGCATTCCCCCGCCGTGATGGTGAATCTCCTCGGTGACCTCTGGCCTGCTCCGGAACAGGCGCCCGACTGGACGCCGATCCTCCGCCACCCCCGGGCCTGGCTCCACCTTTACGGCAAGCGCCGCGCCGTCCCGGGCCGGAAGATGGGGCATTTTACGGTTCTGGCCGACAGCATCGACCAGGCCCTGACGGAAGCCCGCCAGCTCCAGGCCGTCCTCCGGCCGGTAACTGCCGGGGAGGAATAACCAGAGGGGCCCGGAGGAGAGGGCAGGTGCGCAAAAGATTTGATGAAAGCCGCCAGCGGTTCCATCATCATCGCGGCCCCTCCTTTTCCCCTGGGGGGTCAACCTTCCACCCCGCCCATGACCTCCCGCGCTGTCCTGCTCCTCGCTCTCG
>JAYUWQ010000418.1:0-1772 GCA_043753485.1 bacterium | reverse complement strand
TACAGAGCACCGCCGAAGAGGCTTTCAGGAACTCGGTCTGCACAAAGAGATTGCTGAACGCGGGGTGCGAATGGTCCGCCGCCGCCGCTGCGAGCACCACTTCGGCATAAGTGGTCAGTTCGATAGTCCGCGTCGTCTGGGCGTGATTCGTGATCGTGATTCTCCTCAATTCCACATCATCCTCGGGCGACACGCTGATTTCGGTATGCACCTGGAACCCGGCCTGGCGGTGCCGGAATTCGGCCCGCGCCTGCGAGAAAATGGCCTCGTATCCTTTGACCGCTGTCAGGGTAGGTTGATAGGCAGTGGACCAGAACTCTCCCGTCGCAACGTCCCGCAAGTAGACAAACGAGCCCCAGCAATCACGGGTGGCATCCTCCCGCCAGCGGGTCACGGCAAGATCGCGCCAACGGCTGTAACCTCCGCCGGCACTGGTGATGGCGACATGATAGCGTCCGTTGGAGAGCAGATGGATTTCGGGAGCCGGCGGGGTGGGGCTGGTGAATACCCGCATCACGCTTTCGCCACCGGAGGAAACCGTCCGGGCCGACTCCAATTCAAGGTCCTCCGTGAACACGTTGGCCGCAGTTTTGGGCACGCGCTCCTGCAGCAGCAGGTCCGCCGCCTTCAGCAGGGGACATTCCATGAAGCGCCGCGGCATGGGGGAATCATGCAGCAGATTCACGAGGGCCAGCAGGCTCATGCCCTGGTGGTGCGCCATGAAACATTGGATGGTGGCGCTCTTCTCCTTGGGGTGCATCCGGGAGGGCGTGTAGTCCACCGCTTCGTAGAATCCGTAGTCCCCCGCCCGGCCTTCATCGGCCAGCAGTTGCAGATTTTCGCACGCCTCGCGCGGCGCGATCATGAGGGCCATGGCAGTGGCATAAGGCGCAATCACCAGGTCTTCCGCGAGACCCCGCTTCAGGCCCAGCCCCGGCACCCCGAAGGCCCGGTATTGATAGTTCCCCTGCTGGTCGGTGCGGCGATAGGCCGATTCGGAGATTCCCCACGGCACCCGGCGCCGTCTTCCATAGACGATTTGCTGCTGGACCGCTGCCTTGCAGGTCTGATCCAGCAGGGTGTGTTGATAGTTCGGCATCACCAGGATCGGCATGAGATATTCAAACATCGAGCCGCTCCAGGACACGAGAATCGGTTCGCTCCGCGCCGCCACCAGCAGCCGCCCCATGGAGAACCAGTGATCCTGCGGGACCTGGCCCAGGGCGACCGCCACATAGCTGCAGAGCCGGGCTTCCGAGGCCAGCAGGTCATAGAAGCTGGCATCACACCGGTATTCGGCGACGTTGTATCCGATGGAAAAGAGATCCCGCACCGGATCATAGAGAAAGGTGAAATCCATCGCCGCCATCTCATCACATTGCCTTGCCAGATCAGCCAGGGTTTCAAGGCGCTGCCGGGCCCCGCGGCTGGCTTCGCGCAGACATTCAGTCAATTCGTCAGGACCGGCTCCTTCCCGCATCCACGGGCTGGAGGCGTGATCGAGCCGGGAGACTTCCAGCAGGGTGGGAAACGCCTCCGGACCGGCGGACCGCGCCGCGGGAGCTCCTGCCCCCAGCGCGGCCACCGGCAGTGTCAGCCAAGGCGCGATGAGGCGCAGCTCTTCCAGATGGTCACGGCAATCCCGTTGCAGGGCCGCGCTCCAATCCATCACTTCAACCTTGTTGTCGTCCGCCAGGTCGTCGGCCAGCCGGATGGCCAGAATCATGGCTTCCTCCAAAACGTCATGCAGCGCAGGCAGGGTGGCCGGCTCC
>JAYUWQ010000417.1:0-4310 GCA_043753485.1 bacterium | reverse complement strand
CCCACCCATCCAGTCCCCGGCTTGGAATTCCTCCCCGACGCCACGGTGCTGGAAGCCGCTTGGCGCAGCCACCCCGCCCTCGCCGCGCGGGCCGAATCCCTCCGCGCCGAAGCCGGCCCCGTGGACAGCGAAGTCTTTTACCTGACCGCCCGCCGCGCCGTGCACCTGGCCACTCAAATCCCGGTGCGTGGATGGCAGAAAATCCACGCCCTCCGCGCCAGTACCGTCCTCCTCGCCTGGCTGCTCCACCGCCTGACCGGCCTCCCCGCCAGTGCCACCATCGAGGCCTCCCACCAGGAAAGCCGCACCGTCCTCACCAAACTCCTTCCCGCCTTCACCCGGGGCAGCAATTCCGACCCCAAGCTGAAATCCCAGCTGCCGGATCTGCTGAAACTCCCAACTCCCTCTCCCGCCAAACGCGTCCTCGGTGTCAAGCTCCCAGCCCCTCCCGCCCCCATCACCGACCCCACCCCCATCTGGCAAAATTGGCTGGCCCCGGACCCTGAACCCTGAACCCATTTTCCCCGCCGTTGAAACTTGCTGTCATCATCCCCTGTTACAATCACGCCCGTTATATCGGGGCGGCGCTGGATTCGTGCCTGGCCCAGACGCGCCGGCCGGATCGGATTATCGTGATCGACGACGGTTCCCGCGATGACTCTCCCGCCATCATCCGCAGCTATGCCGGCCGCGGCGTGGAAGGCAGCGCCCGCGAAAACCGCGGCGCCCACAGCACCATCAACGAGCTGCTGGCCATGGCCGCCCGGGACTGCGAGGTGGTGAGCATTCTGAACAGCGACGACCACTACGCTCCCGACCGCTTCGAAAAATGCCTGCCCCTGCTCGAAGCCAATCCGGACAAACAAGTCGCCGTCAGCGCCCTCCGCATCATTGACGAAAACGACGCCGACCTCGCCGCCACCGAACCCCGCGCCAAATGGTTCCGCGCCATGTGGTCCCTGCACACGCCGGAGCGGGATCTCTGCGAATGGCTGGGGGTGGGCAATTTCCCCGCCACCACCAGCAATGTCATCGCCCGCACCGCCTGGCTGCAGCGTTTTCCCTTCCGTCCCTATCGTTTCAACCACGACTACTACTTCCTCGCCCAGACCATTCTGCGCGATGCCATGGTAGTGCATCCTGACGCTCTAGTGAACTATCGCGTCCATGGCACCAACACCATGAACAGCGAGCCCGCGCCCCTGCTGCGCGAGATGCTGCGGATGACCTTCGACCTCGCCCACGACCTCGCGCCCGAGCTGGCCGCCGACCCTGCTCTGCGCGCCCGCTGGGCCCGTTACTCCCGCGCCCAGTGGGACAGCATCTCCAGCTTCCACGGCGGTCTCTATCAAACCCTGCTGGCCGGAGCCGCCGCCCGCCTCACCGAATCCGAAATCGAGCAGGCCGTAGCGGCCTTCACCCCGGAGCAGTATCCGGAGCTCCTCACCTACCCCAACAAATCCCTCGTGAACCAGTGGGACGGCACCAGCCCCGTCACCGGAGCGGTCGGATTGACCGGCAAATACGAAGCCCTCCGCCTCTCCGAAAAAGAAGCCAAAACCCGCGCCCGCGGCTTCAAGGAACTCGCCACCCTGCGCGGCAGCCTAACCGAATCCCGCTGGCTCGCCCTCGGCCGCACCCTCGGCCTGTGGAAGCCCCCGGCCCTCCCATCCGGCACGCCTGAGGAGCAAGCCACGGCCCTGGCGGCGGCGCTCCCCCGCCAATTCTGGTTCTGCCTTGGCAAACGCCTTGGAATCCTGCCCAGGTAAAACCCGGTCCTCCCCATTTTGCGCGGAAACGTCCGCGCAAAGAGTGTCTTTCCTTTTCCCTTATCGTTTGATACGCTCCCCCTTCCCCTTTGTTATGAAGCTGACTATTTCCGCCCTCGCCCTGCTCCTCTCGTTCTCTCCTGCTGCCCGCGGGGCGTTCATGATTTTCCCTGAAGGCAGCCCGGCCGTGGAAGGCGGCGTCAAGGAAGCGCTGGAGGCCTACAAGAAAGGGGACTTCGCGGAAGCCCTGAAACGTTTTGCCGCGGAAGCCGAACGGGGCGATAAAGACGCCCAGTTTGCCCTCGGGCGGATTTATCAGGAAGGCTCCGGCGTCGCCCAGTCCCTGCCGAAAGCGGAGGAATATTACCGCAAGGCCGCCACCACGGGCCACACCAACGCCCAGGCCAATCTGGCGGTCATTCTCCTGAACACCCAGCGCGGCGAGGAAGGGATCGACTGGCTGCGCAAAGCGGCCAAAGGCGGGGCGCCCCGCGCCATGGTCCTTTTGGGCAATCTTTCCCTCACCGGCACCGGCATGCCCAAAAACGCCGCCGATGCCAAAAAGTGGCTGGAGCAGGCCGCCGAAGCCGGGGATGCCGAAGCTTATGAGTCCCTCAGCCTGATGTATGAAACTGGCGAAGGCGTGGAAAAAAATCCCGCCAAGGCCATCGAACTCCTCCAAAACGCCGCCAAACGGAATTCGGTCAAAGCCCTGCTCCGCCTCGCGGTGAAAAGTCTCCAGGGCGAAGGCACCGCCAAGGACGGGAAAAAAGCGGTGGAGTTTCTCACCCGCGCCTCTGACCTCGGCTCCACCGACGCCCAGACCGCCCTCGGCACCATGTATGAGACCGGCGAAGGGGTAGAAAAAAAACCCGCCGAAGCGGTCGTCTGGTTCACCAAGGCCTCCGAGGCCGGTGATCCCAACGCCGCGCTGAAACTCGGGGTGATTTTTTCCGAAGGTGCGGAGGGCGTGGAAAAGGATGACAAAAAAGCCATGGAATGTTTCCAGCGCGCCGCCGACCGCGGCCAGACGGTGGCCATGTATAATGTGGGCACTTATTACGAAAAAGGCCGCGGGGTGGCCGCCAATGCCGCCGAATCCCTGAAATGGCATCTGAAATCCGCCCTCGGCGGCCTGAGTCTCGCCCAGCGCGAAATCGGCCTGCGTTACCGTGAGGGGCGCGGCATGGCGAAGGATTCCGTCGCCGCGATTTCCTGGCTGGGACGCGCCGCCGGGTCCGGGGACGCTGCGGGCGCGCTGGCCCTCGCGGATATGCTCCTGACCGGTGAAGGCGGCATGGCGCCGGACGTCAAAAACGCCATCGCCATCCTGACCCGGGCGGCAGAACTCGGCCTCGCTCCGGCCCAGGTCCGGCTCGCAGAAGTGTATGCGTCAGGCGCCGAAGGCCGCCCCGACCTGATCCGCGCCTACGCCCTGACGTTGGCGGCCGGCAAGGATTTCGAGCCCGCCACCAAACTCCGGACGGAACTTGAGAAGAAGATGAGCAAGGAACAGCTGGCCGAGGCTCAAAAGGAATACGAACGCCTGAAAGCCAAACCGGCCACGGCGGAACCGGCCAAGGATGCCGCGCCCGCCAAGGACGCCGCGAAAAAATAGCAGGATGCGGAGTGGTGGATGGCTTCGGGGAATGGGTGCAGACGTTGGCCGGTCAGCGGCGTCCATGGCATGGGGACGACGCAGCAAGCCCGGAAAAGCGGCAGCGGGCTGCCGCAGTCCAAGGGGCTGGCGCCGCTCAGCCCCGGCTTAGACCAGCTTTTCCTTCAATGCTTTGGCTACCGCTCCGGTGCGGGTGTTGACTTCCAGCTTGGTGTAGATGCTGCGCAGGGCGGCGTCCACGGTGTGGAAATTCATGTCGAGGACGTTGGCAATTTCCTTTTTGGTCAGGCCATCCACCATCTTTTCGAGGACCAGCTTTTCCCGTTCGCTCAGGCCGTAGTCGGTCTTCGCCGGAGCCATGCGGCTGAACATTTCCAGCACCCGGCGGGCGATGCTGGGCGTCATGGGCGCACCGCCCGCATGGGCTTCCAGGATCGCGGTGGTTATCTGCGTGGCGTCGGCACTCTTCAGCAGATAGCCAGCCGCCCCGGCGCAGATGGCCCGGAAGACTTTGTCCTCGTCCTCGAAAGCGGTCAGGATGATGACCCGGGTCTCCGGGGCCTGCTCCCGCACTTTGGTTAGAAATTCAATCCCATTCATCCCCGGCAATCCGACATCCACGAGGATCGCGCTCGGTTTGGCCTGCGTCTTGAGCGACCGCAGGGCATCTTCCGCCGTGGCGAAAATATGGGTGCAGGCCATGCCTTCGGTCCCATTGAGCAGGCGGGACACCGTATTGCGGAACGGGGCATAATCTTCCACCAGCCAGACGGTGAGCGGAGCAGTTTCGGGTTTGGAGGGGGTCATACGGATGGAAGGACGCATCTTATCCCCACTTTGCGCCATACGCAAAGACGGGCTGGGGCCTACGGCTTTTCGTAGGACTGTGAAATTCACAATTGTCTGGCAGTGCAGGCGGGGGA
>JAYUWQ010000416.1:0-4321 GCA_043753485.1 bacterium | reverse complement strand
GAGACCAACCGGCACGGTTGGGGCCATCGGCCCGATAGGCACCTAGTGGGGTGCCGGAGTCATTCGTGAGTGGGGAGTCATGGAACAATGGCCATGAGACTTCGGCGCCCCGGGTGGCGCTGAAAAAACTAAAGTCCATTTGTAGCGCTTGCGGCTTGCCCTGCATGGAGCCGCCTTTGTCTGTTGCTTTCCAGAAATCGCCTCCCCCACCCCGTCAGCCCAACGGCAGCAAGCGGCCTCCGCCAAAGCTGGAGCAAGCTTCCAGCACTTCAAAATCGCTCCCGGCCTTTTCAGGCCGGTGTACCCCAACCATCGCGGTTGGCCTCGCACGGTTTTCTGCCAGCGCCGTAGGTGCGCCATCTTTATAGCATGCGCCGCCCGTGGATATTGAGCTCCGTAGGAGCGTGATCGTCCCGGAGGATGTCGCTCCTACGGAGCTGGCGTGGAAATTCAGGACACCAATGCTATAAAGATTGCGCCCCCAACGGGGCTTGGATCACTCCTCATTTTGTTGGGATCCATCCGTGATAATCCGTTGAATCCGTGAGATTTGCCTTGGCTTTGAACTCTCCGCTAGGCTCCGGCGGAGGCCCGGCAATTTCCTTGGTGAAAACGCATTTTCCCTTGGGGAATTTTAAAATCCCCCAAGGGAGCCGTCACGACAAAAAGGGAGATTTTAAAATTCACCAGGGAAAGCGGAACCTCTCCCAAGGGCGGGGACGATTTCCCTTGGGGGATTTGCTTTTTCCCTTGGGAGAGGAGTCGCTCTCCTACGCATTTCTCCCCGCTCCCCATGGAGTTTTGCGTTTTCCCTTGGGAAAGAGCGCCCGACTCCCAGGAGATTTTCTCCTTCCCCCGCTAAACGGCGCTGATCCCGTCGGAGAATATCACAATCCCACGCGATGGCGCCGGAATGATACCATTCCCCAACAATCTCCCCCGGATTTTTTAAAAACCGCCACCTCCACCGCCGGGCACCGCTTAATCAGGCTTCGCGGTCTCAGGCGCCCTTCGTGGCGCGGTCTCATTTGTCGCAGACCACTCGTGTATCCTCAGCGCACCGACTCCCTTCGGGTCTGTTTAGACCTCCCCTTTTGAGCCAGAGACTGTGATGAAATTGAACATAAGGTCACCAAGGTCACAAAGGAAACCCATCATACCGCGGAGCTCCCCATCCGTGAAAATCTGTGAAATGACTCCGGCACCCCACCCGGTGCCAGTCGGGTCTGCGGCCCCAACCGTTTCGGGAAGTTGACTTCGGCACCCCATTTGGTGCGTTGATTCTGTCGCCCCGCCTGGCTCCTTCACCCCTCCGGGGCCAAGGTCCAAAACCGGTCCGATCCCTCCCGGCTTTTTCGGGGCGATGCCCAGCCAAAGGCTGTCTCAAACCACTCCGCCCCCTCGTGGTTTGTGGTCTCAAATCGGTCCGACCCTCCCGTTTGTCGGTGGTCAACTCCCCAGAGCCCCGGTCCCCCCCCAACGGTACCGCCAAATCATAATTCATCCATCATAAATCTTAAATCCCCCGGCCTCCGGCCCCTAAAAAATACTGCTCAAAAAAGAAAATCCTTTAAAAAGAATAGTATTTTCCCTGATGGGCGCTTGGTATTTTGCTTAGATCTAAATTAGGGGATTGACTAGGCAGGCACGTCTCGCATAAATGCGAGTCCCTTGATTCCAAAACTTACAGGAATCCCCATTAATCGCATCTTAAATCGGACGGACGTGACTTCAACTCTTCCCCAAAAAATCGTCCTACCGACGATTTCCCTCATCCCCCTGCTCGCCTTGGCACTGCTTTTCTGCAGCCGGTTGGCCGCATGGTCAGCCGAAACCGTAACCCTCGCCTGGGACCGCAATCCGGAACCTGACGTGATCGGCTACCAGCTTTATTATGGGACCTTCTCGGGGATTTATTCCCAAATCGTCAATGTCGGCAACGCCACCGAAGTCGTCATCCCGGGTTTGGAGCCCGGTATCACCTATTATGCTATTGTCACCGCTTACAACACTGCTGGACTGGAAAGCTTTCGTTCGGAAGAACTTGCCTTTGAGGTGGAGGCCTCGCGCCCCGGCCGGCCCGCCACTCTGGTCTTCCTCGAAGCGGAAACCGGGTTGGCCGCCGCCCCCGTGGTAAATCGACCCGATCCCACAGCTTCCGGCGGGGCTTTCCTGGAAACCGGGCTGGCCGGGGACTCCGGTGGGCAGGTGACTTGGGAATTTCCGGCGCCCGTCGGCCCGGCTTGGCAGATCTGGGCCCGGGTCAAGGTTCCGGCCGGAAGCCAGGGCACATTTGTCATTTCAGCGAATGATGGAACCCCCGTCACCTGCCGTCCCGATCCCGGGGACAAACCTCCGGGGGATCAGTGGACGTGGGCCCGTTTCCTCACCCCTGCTGGCACGCCCCATACCGTGGCCTTCACAGACGGAACCCAGACTCTCACCCTGCGAGGGGAAGAGGCGCAGACCGGACTTGACCGGATCGTGCTCAGTGCGGATCCCGCGTTTATCCCTCCCCACGATCTTCCCTCCAGCGGGGACTATCTCACCCTGACCACCCAGCCGCAAAGCCTGACCGTCTTTGCCGGGGTCCCCGCAGGATTGAGCGCGAGCGTGGCTGCCACGGGAGAGGTTTCTTACCAATGGTATCAGAACGACGTGCCGATTCCCGATGCCGACGAAGCGTATCTTCCGGTGGAACTGATGCCCTCCGAATCGGCTTCCTACCGGATGGTGGCCACCATGGAAGACGAGACCCTCAGCAGCCGTGAGGCGAGCGTAACCGTGCTGCCCCCCCCGGTGTTGGAATTCGACCGTCAGGGCGCCCCGGATGACCATATCCAATTAAAAGTGGAGGGCCGGCAGGGGCAGGCCCTCATCATCGAATATTCCGATGACCTGCAGGAGTGGCAGCCGCTCGGCACTTTCGCCCAGGGCACCGATGGCCCGGATACCCTGACAGATCCTTCTTCCCTGCAGGCCACCCGCCAACGGTTCTACCGGCTCAGCTTCCCCTCCGGCGAATGATAGTTGAGAAAAGGGGATAATCACCCCCGAAGGATCAATCCCCTCAAAACATCCGCGTGGAGCACCCAGGCAGCAGGATCCCGGAGGGATTCAACCTATCTGATTTTGGCCGGAAATGGTATAAACTGCCGGCGCTGAGCACAAAAAAGCGTCCGGAATGACAAACACGAAGGGATGACGGGTGGTCATCCCTCTCCCCAGTGCCTGTTGTTCCCGACGCGTTTAAATAACCAGAAAAAATCCTGAGGGAGGCTCCGGACCCAATTCTTCATCCACATTAAATCCGTGCCCATCCGTCAGATCCGTGGACTCCCCTTCCCCTTTTCAGGATCAACGTTCCAGAGTTCCAGAACGGCCCGGCCAAGCCGCACCGTTTAGAACCAGCTTTGGCTCACCGTGATGGTGTCGAAAGGCTTGACGTAGGTGCTGGCACTGTCCGTCCCGGACTTCATATCGAGTTCCCGCCGGACCAGTTTTCCACCTTCCTGACGCGTCAGGATGACCTTTTTGGCATTGGCCACTTGGGAAAAACCGCCGGATTCCATCACCACCTCATACACCGTCATCGGGCGGTCCAGTATCACTTTGCCTGGGGAGAGGACCTCCCCGTTCACATAGACCAACGCCGCGGAGTTGATCAGGGTGACGTTGACTTTGGGGTCGGTGAGGTGATCCTTGTATTTCACCACCAGTTCTTCCTGGAGGATGCCTGGAGATTTTCCGGCGGCCACGACTTCCCCGACCATGGGCAGGCTGATTTTCCCATCGAGCCGGATTTTCTGGGTCTGGGCCAATTCCGGGGTTCCAGGAAAGGCGAGCCCGATCACATCGCCGGCTGAAAGGGTGTTGCTCCGGACCGGACCGCCCGCCCCCAGCATGGCGGAGGCTCCAGTCGTGGTGGTGCTGGTCGATTCACATCCCACCCCGCCGCATAACACCACCCCCAGACTCAACAGCGGGAGCCAGCCCCACCGGATCGGCGTTGATTTCAAAGCAGCGGGAAAGGCGGTGGGTGCGGAAGAGGAGGCCATGGTGGTGATTTTGGAATATCGATAAAATTTCATGAGAGTCAAGAAGTGTTGAGGGGAGCGGAGGAGAGGGTTGATGGTTGAGAGTTGATGGTTGATGGGCCAAGTCGCAGGGGGGGATGTAGCATGAGTGTGTCGCAGACCACTCGTGAGCCGCGCCTTGGCTTTCCAATGCCTTGGCTTTGAGCGCCGGGGCTTTTAGGTTAACCAAAGACAAATCGGGAGGGTCGGACTGATTTGAGGCCAGCCGGAACGGTTGGGGCCGC
>JAYUWQ010000415.1:0-11724 GCA_043753485.1 bacterium | reverse complement strand
AAAGCACAGCCTGATTGATCTCAAAGTCCGGGCCAAAGGCGACCTCCACGTGGACTATCACCACACGGTGGAAGATACCGGCATTGTGCTCGGACAGGCGGTCCGTCAGGCTCTGGGCGACAAGCACGGGATTGTCCGCTACGGCTCCATGCTGCTGCCCATGGACGAAACTCTCGCCCGCGTGGTAGTCGACCTCAGCGGGCGGGCTTATCTGGAACACCGGGTCCCGGAGCGCGTCGATGCCATCGGGCTGTTCCCCTTTCAATTGGTGGAAGAGTTCATGCGGGCCTTCGCCTTCAATCTGGCCTGCAACCTCCACACGGAAATCCTCTACGGCCGCGACGCCCACCACATGGCGGAAGCCCTTTTCAAAGGTCTGGCCCGTGCCCTGGATCAGGCCATCCGCCGCGACCCCCGGGTGGTGGGAGTGCCCAGCACCAAGGAGGCGCTCTAGCCGGTATTGAGCGGCAAAAGCGGCTTCCGGAACCAGTCGGGCAGAATGCCTGGACTTGTCCAAGTCCGCAGCTGTGGTTATCCTACCAACGAGACCGGCTTTGGCTGGACCAATGCGGTGGTGCTGGAATTGCTGACGTTCCTCGGCTGGGACATCCTGCGCGGCTGAGGGACGAAGGGGCTGCCCATCATAGGCTTTGACGCATGCCGCTCAGTCCGTATCAGGAAGCTTCCCCATTCCCCATCACTCATCCCATGAACCTAGGTATCATCGACTACGGCGGCGGCAATCTGCAAAGTGTGCGCAACGCCCTGCGCTACACGGGGGTAGAAGCGGCTTACGTCAATTCCCCGGAGGGATTTGCCGGAGTGGATGCCCTCGTCTTTCCGGGCCAGGGACGTTTTGATGATTCCATGGCGGGATTGAGCCGGCAGGGATTGGTGGAACCACTGCGGGAGTGGATCCGCGCGGACCGCCCCTTCTTTGGGATCTGCATCGGTTATCAAGCTCTCTTTGAGCGCAGTCAGGAAAACCCGGGTGTGGCGGGACTGGGGGTTTTTGAAGGCGAAGTGGTGCGGTTTCCCGCCAGGCCCGGCCTCAAGGTGCCTCACATGGGCTGGAACCGGGTGCGCCTCACCCATCCGGAGGACCCCGCGTGGGCCGGGCAGGAGCCGGACCCTTACTTTTATTTCGTCCACTCCTATTACCCGGCTCCGGCCGATCCTGCCCTCACGGCCGGGATCACCGACTACGATGGCGACTTCGTCTGTGCCATCCAGCGCGGCAATCTGATTGCCACCCAGTTCCACCCGGAAAAAAGCCAGTCCGCCGGCCTGACCCTACTGGGGCAATTCGTCCGGAGGCACGGTCTGCTGCCCGTGGCCTGAGTCCTGCCCCGCCGCTTCCAGCCTGACGAAATCGTAGAGCACCCCCTCCGGCCAGGATTGGACCGGAACGCTCAAGGTCAGGGTGTTTTGGCCGGCTTGGAGCAAGCCGGCTGGAATCGGAATACTGCGCTCAAACCATGCGCCCCGCACGGCATCGCGATGCATTACTGCGGTGTCCGGCATGGGACCCGTGCCTCCGGCGGAGCTGCCATTGACAGCCAACTTCACGCCTTCCGGGCTGCGGTTGCCGGCGATGCCCAGGCGCAGTCTCAGCTTTGCCGCCGGCACTTCATTCAGTTCGAAATTCACTCGCCAAGCAGCGGTGTCCACCCCGCGTCGGCCTTCATGGCTGATTCCGCAGTGGGCGTAGTTCCAGTCTTTGGCCCAATCGCTTTGGCCGATGGTGTAGTTCACGCCCTGCGGGAAATCCGTGGCGAATTGATAGTAGAGTCCCCAGGCTCCCGCCTCATTGCCCCGGCGGAATTCCCCCGCCGAGCGGTCCGCCACCCCGATCTGCCAAAGGGTGCGGCTGCCACGCTCGGGCTCCCAGGTCAGGGTGCCGCAGTCGAGGGTCTGTCCGGCGTTCACCACGAAACCCGCCTGGCTGAATTCACCGGGCACGCCGTCCGCGATGGCATACAGGGTGTAAGTCCCGGGCCGCACGCGGGGCAGGGCGAAGCGGCCATCCGGGCCAACTGTGCCCCAAAATTGATAGTCGCGGCTGTTGCGCTGCCAGTCCACGGAGTCGGTGCGCCCCCGCCGGGTGGTGAGCCGGGGTGGGGCGGCGAGCCCGATCCGGATGCGGCCCGGAGGGGTGGCGGGGTTCCGGATCACCAAAATTCCTGCCGCGGTGCCGCGTTGGTCCTTGCGGGGATATTCCGGCAGGTCGAACCAATCATAGGGCCACGCAGCCTGTTCCCGGCGGCCTGTCTCCTGCGCTTCCCGCCACAGGGCTTCGGGCGCCTGGCCCGCATTGCAGTGAATGGCGAAGGGGCCGATGACCTTGGTCCAGATCTCGTTTTCTGCGATGGAGAGAGCACTGCCACCATAATGGCTGCCGTGCCACATGTTCAGCAAAACCGGCGTGCCTTCGCGGTTCACATCGAGGTGACCGGTGAGTTCCATCTTGGTAGGCCCGCCCGCGAGGTATTCTGCCGAGGGATTGAGCAGCCAGACGCCGCACTGTCTGCTGGAGGAGGCCCAGCCCCACGCCGGGGTCTCTGCAATTAGCGCGGAATAACCGTATTTGTGCTCCGCCTTGCCGGCAAAGGGTCCGGTTACGATCCGCCGGGCTTCCTTCAAATTCAAAGGCGAGGCCCGGTCCCAATCCGCCCCGGAGGGCATCAGGCCGTGGCGCTTTTCGTCCACTGCGAGGTAATCAAAAATGCGGCCATCCAACTTTATGGCATGACGTGCCTCCCCCACATTGAAACCGGCCATGCCCGGGCCGTGCCTCCAGACGGAGGTGAGGTAGAGAGTGCGTCCGTTCCCGGCCAGGGTGTAACGTATTTCCACTTCACAGGGCAATCCTCCTTCGCGTCCGGCCGGGGCAAACCGGAGGGCGATCTCCCCGCGCGTCCCGCCATTTTGTGCCGGATCCACCGTGATCACCGGCGCCGCGACCGCGCCCAGCCGGGCGATGTCCCGGCCATCCTGACGGCGGCCGACCTGGGACCAATAGCCCCGTTCCACCTGCATCCGGCCATCGGCCCGGAGTTCGAAATCACCATTGTCAGGATTGATCGTGATTTGCAGCGACTCATTGGAGAGTACCGGTCTTTGCTTTTCCTGACTGATTTCCACCGCAGCAGGCGCGGTGGAGGACGCGGTCAGCTGGGCCAATAAAAGGCAAAGGTGGTGGTTCAGGAACATGGGCAGGGCAGGGGGACGATGATGCACGGAGCACCACCCACTGCTACGTGGCCGCAGAGGATCCCTGATCCTGAAATCGCTTCATTCCTATAACCCAAGCGGGTTAAGCCATTCCTTCCGCTTCAACCCTTGTGCAGGCAGCGGTGCAGCATGGCGAGGATCAGATTCCATGTCTGCCCGGCCAGTTCGGGGTCATACCGCGGTCCCTCATCGCGCAGGAAGGCATGCTGGCCATTGAATTCGTGCCAGGTGAAATTGACCCCGGTATCCGTCAGAGTGTCGTAAATCAGGCGGCGGCCCTCCCGGGGAATATGGGGGTCCTGACGCCCCCAGACATAGAGCATCTCCGCCTTGATCCCGCCCAGGCGGCTCAGGGTGTCATCTGCCACGCCCTTGCCCAGACTGCCCTGGTGGATATCGGTCGGGTAACAACAGACTCCGGCACTGACATCGGGCCGCAGGGCAGTGCGGGTGGCGAGGTGGCCGCCGAGGCAGATGCCCACCGTGCCGATCCGCCCCGTACAGGCGGGGTGTGATTTCAGATATTTCACCGCCGCAGCGGCGTCGGCATCATAGGCGGCGAGGGTGCGGGTGATCTTGTTCGCATTGCCGCGCTCCGCTCCGGCAGCGTCATAAGCGAGAACGGTGCCCGGTTCCTCCAAGTCATGATAGACTTCCGGGACCGCCACCACAAACCCGTGCCCGGCCAGCAGCGCGGCGGTGCGCCGGATGGGGCCGGTGACCTGGAAGATTTCCGACCATAACACGATTCCGGGAAACCGCCCCTCTCCCGCCGGGCGGACCACGTGGGTCCGCATCGGCCCGGTCAGGGTGGACAGGTCGGTGAATTCATGTTCGCGCAGCGTCATCTGGATACAAATTCCCGGAGGGGTGCTTAGACCAGCAGAGCCGCCACGGCATCGCGCTCTTCCTTCAGCTCACTCACCGTCAGATCGATTTTGCTTTGGGCGAATTCGTTGACGGAAAGGTTCTGCACGATTTCCCAGGTGGTGCCGTCAATACGGATAGGGAATCCGGAGATGATTCCTTTTTCCACCCCGTAGCTGCCGTCGGAGATGACGCAGACGCTGGTCCAGTCGCCGGCAGGTGTCGGAGTGGTCAGGCTGCGGACGGTATCGACCACGGCGTTGGCAGCGCTGGCGGCGGAGGAAAGGCCGCGGGCGGCGATGATGGCCGCCCCACGTTTTTGGACGGTGCTGATGAAGTCGCCTTTCAGCCACTCGTGGTCGCTGATCACCTCCGTGGCGGGCTGGCCGTTGATTCTTGCATTGAAGAAGTCAGGAAACTGGGTGGCCGAGTGGTTGCCCCAGATGGCGGTGTTGGTCACCGCGGATACCGGCACGCCGGCTTTGGCGGCGAGTTGGGATTTGGCGCGGTTTTCGTCCAGCCGGGTCATGGCGAACCAACGGTGGGCGGGAATGCCCTTGGCGTTGTTCATCGCGATCAGGCAGTTGGTGTTGCAGGGATTGCCCACCACCAGAATGCGCACATCCGGGGCGGCATTTTTTTCGATGGCCTGCCCCTGACCGATGAAGATTTTGCCATTGATGTTCAGGAGGTCGCCGCGCTCCATCCCGGCCTTGCGGGGCACGCTGCCCACGAGGAGCGCCCAGTTCACATCCTTGAAACCCACATTGAGATCGGCCGTGGGAACGATGCCGTGGAGGAGCGGGAAGGCGCAGTCGTCGAGTTCCATGACCACTCCCCCGAGGGCAGGCAGGGCGGGTTCGATTTCGATCAGATGCAGAATCACGGGCTGATCCGGTCCGAACATGGCGCCGGAGGCGATGCGGAAAAGCAGGGAATAACCAATTTGACCGGCGGCACCGGTGACTGCGACACGAATTGGGCTTTTCATATTGGGCGGAGAGTGGGTTTGAATGGTTCGGAGGTTAAAAGGAGCTTGGTCTTAGCACGCCTCCGGCAGCGCACAAGGGGCGGAATGCGCTTCTCTTACGCCTAGCCGGACCTGAAGAAGGTTGCCGATTTAGCCCGCTATATGGCGACCGGCCGGGCGGTTCCGGGAAAGCAATGATGCCCACCCAACAAAAAACCCCAGGACACCGGCGGGGCCGGTGACCTGGGGTGGGCAGGGAATCAAAGATCAGGGAGTGACTTTGAGCACCCCATTCATCAGGCGCCAGTGGCCAGGGAAGGTGCAAAGATAGGGGTAATCCCCGGGTTCGGTGGGGGCGGTGAATTCAATGAGGTCGGACTGGCCAAGACCGATCAGTTTGTTGCCGTGGGCCAGGATCTCCGGGCTTTCCGGGGTGTAGTGCTTGGCCATGGCCTGCGGATCGGTCAGCATTTTGTCTGCGAGCGCTCCCACGTCGTTCAGTTTGCCGGGTTTGACGAGGATGAAGTTGTGCTGGAGCGGGCACTTCTCGTTGCGGAAGAGCATCACGACTTTGGAGCCGGCCTTCACTTCGAGTGTCGCTTTGTCAAATTTCATCACCGCGGGCAGGACGCCGAGCATCAGTTTGGTCACGGGGCCGGCGGGAGCGGGTTCCGCTGCCTTGGCGGGCTCGGCTACCTTGGCGGGCTCGGCGGGTTTTGGCGCATCCTGGGCGCGGCTGGACACAATGGAGGCGGTGGCGAGGAGGGTAATGAGGAGTGATTTCATGATTGGGGGACGCAAAGGAAGTGTCACGCGAAGCAGAGCAACGCAAGACGGATTCCCGGCTTATCAAAATACGGTTTTCAGCCTCAGTGGGGTGCCGCGGATGGCAGCGCTTCAATTCCTGGCCGCGAAGTTGCGGGACGGAAGAGAAGTGCGAGCAGGATAGCGGCGAACAGAGACATTCCCACTGGAACGAGGAAAAGTTCGCGATAACCCTCGAAACCCGAGCCGGTTACAAACTTTCCAGTCAACGGAATGAAAATCCATTTGGCGGCAAGGTCACCGATGCCCAAAATAAGGAAATTGAACAACCCCTGTGCACTGGTTCGGATATCCTTCGGGAAAACGGCGTCGATGTAGATGTAAACGGTGGCGAAGAAGAAGGCGTAGCAAATGCCGTGGAGCAGTTGTACCCCGATAATGAGCCATGTTTGGGTTGGGAAATAGGCAAAAACAAGAAAACGGGCCGTGTGTCCGAGGATGCCGAACACCAACGTGGTGCGCCAGCCCAGTTTTGCCAACACGGTGCCAAGGACCATCATGGTCAGAATTTCGGCCACTTGTCCCAAGCTCATCACTACGGTGGTCCAAGCCGGGTCGATTCCGGAAGCGGTCAATCCTTTGGCGATGAAGGTGCCCGCCATCACGAAGTAGCCGTTGTGGATGGTTGCGTCGATGAACGTGGCGATGAAGAGGATGAGAATGGCGGGGATGGAGAGCAGTTTTGCAGCCTTGAGCCATGCCAGGCTGTCGGAGCCTGCGGCCTTGTTGGCAGGGGTGTGGGGCAAAGTAAGACTGAAGACGGCGAGGACGAGACTGGCGATTCCCGAGATGATGAAAATGTTTCCAGTGGCGTCGATCACTTGTCCGGGAGCCTTGCCGTGAAGGATGTAAGCGATGGGCCAAGCGGCGAGAATCCAGCCGACGGTGCCGCCCATGCGGACAAATCCAAATTCCTTGTCCGCATGTTTCATGTGGGAAAAGGCGATGGAGTTGGCGATCGAAATTGTTGGCACGTAAAGAAGACAGTGGAGAGCCATCAATCCAAAAAACAGCCAAAAGGATCCATCATAGAGAGACGTTGCCGTTTGACCGGCAGCCAAGGCTGGCCGGTTGAATTTCACAAATGCCAGACCTGCCATGGCCAGCCCTCCGACCAAGTGGCTGAAGGCCATGAATTTTTCAGCCGGAAAATTTCTGTCCGCGAATTGATTGCTAAAGAACATGCCGATGATGGCGGAGACTGGAAAAGCGCTAAGAATCAGTTGTTGTTCCCGCTCCGAGAGTCCCATCGCTGGCAAATAGCCGAAAATCAGCGGCAGCCACGCCCCCCAGATAAAGAACTCGAGGATCATCATGACGAAGAGTTTATTGCGCGGACCGTGGTTCATGGATGGAAGTGGATATTAATTTTGGATGATGGGACGGCAGTGGCTTAGCGGAGTTCGGGCGCGGGGGCAAGCAATTGAAACCGGCAAATACTGATCACAATTTGGTTTCCCCTGGAGCAAGGGTGTGGTATCACGGGACCCGTGAAACTGTTTTTCTATCTTCCCTGGGCCGCTTTTCTGGCCATGGCCGGCACAGCCTTTTCCCAGCAGCAGGGGCCGGATGCAATCAGCCGGATCTTCCGGCACAATAACGGGCAGAAGACCTACACGCAGAAAATGGGAGGATCCAAGGAGATCACCGAGTCCGTCTTCGACAAAAATGACATTCTGTGCGGCGTGCGGGTTTTCAACTTGGATGATCGTGGCCGCATTCTGAGCGGGGTCATTTACGACGGCAAAAAAAACCCCATGGGTTGCACCAAGAACTTCTTCGATCAGCAGACCGGTCAGATGCTGAAGGAGGAACTGTATGACAAACAGGGCCGGAACGTGCGGGTGCTGTATTATCCCGGAGCCTTGAAGGAAGCCCGTTTCGCCAAACGCATGGTCGCCTTTAATATAGATCCCTCCAATCCGGCAGCGGCTCCCAAAGAGGTGGCAGGGGTGGTCAAACCGATTGTTCCCGTCACCAAGGATGAGGATGAATTTGAACCCGGGTTGCCTCAGGGCACGGCGGCCCCGACTGCCCAGGAGGCCGCCAACCGGGACCGCGCTTCCGTGGCCGCGCCAAAAGCGAGGGCGAAGCGATCCTGGCTCAGGCAGAAGCAGCCGGGCACTTGACCTCCGGGGTCAGAGGCACTCCGATCTTCGGAGAACCGCCGTTTCAGGACTTTCCCATTGCTGCATGCCTTCTCCGATCCGTTCTTTTATCAACTTGTTGGCCGTCGCCGCGCTGATCGGTGTGGTGGTTTGGCGGGAACATTCCTGGCGGATGCGCGCCCGGCAAACTCCTGCCGCAGCCGCCACTGCTTCAGGCAATCTACCGCCGCCAGACACCTCGGTGCGGGAATCGGAGTTGCTTTCCACAAATGGCCGGCTGCAGAAACAATTGATCGCCGCCGAGTCGAAAGCTGGTACGCTCGCGGCGGAAGTGGCTTCACTGAAACAAGCGATTGAGGCGGCCAAACCGGAACCGGTTCCGGCCGATTTGGCGAAACAGTTTGCCCAGCAGCGGGGATTGGCCTTTGAACCGGCTCCCGCCTGGTCTCCCGCTCCCTTGGAAACGATCCTGGAAAAAGTGCGCACGGTGGTAGAAGCCTACTTGCCCGTGGAGGCCGCCACGGCCCGCAGCCGGGCGGCCATTGCGATGGGATTTCAGAGTGACCCTTTCGATTACCGGGAGGCTTTGGTGAGTTTGGCGCAAATGAGCAATGGCGGGTTTTATGAGGCCTCCAGCCAAACGTTTTTTTACCGGGAGGAAGCTTCCTTGTCCCGGGCCGACGGGAGGGAGATTTTTATTGGGGGTTTGGCCTCTGCCTTGACCCAACGGCAGGCCGGCGACCGGCTGGGGAATCTTTATGATCCAGCCAACGATGATGTGGCTTTGGCGGCGAGGTCCCTGATCAATGGTGATGCCAATGCCTCCCGCGTCCGGTTCAGCATTGCGGACCAGTTGAATCTGAATTTTGACCGGAATGGAGCGCCCACCGCCCCGCCACCAAACTACAGTGCCCCCGTTTATTTGGCGGAAATGTGGAAATTCAGTCAGGACAAGGGCAGCTTGTTCGTGGAAGCCTTGGCGGGGCAGGGCGGAAATGCCGCCGTGGATGCCGCTTATGCCCGGATGCCCCGTTCATCGGCAGAAATCCTGCATCCGCAAGAGTTGTATTTGGCCAAACCTCCATTTGAACCGGTGACGGTCGAGTTCAAGGAGACCAAAGTGGCCGGCCTGGACCCCTATTTTTCCAACACCGCCGGGGAGTTGGGCGCCTACATCGCCCTGCGGGGGTGGCTGGGGGTGGAAGAGGCCACCTTGGCCAGCGAAGGCTGGGCGGGGGACCGCTACGGCATCTGGCCCGGCGAGGCGGGCTTCGGGGATCATCTTTTCTGGAAAACAGTCTGGAGGACCGAAAAGGACGCCAAGGAGTTTTTCGATCAGATGCGCCGGGTGATCATGCAGCGTTTTTCGATTCCGTGGCGGCAGTCCTACGATGCGGTTCCCGGGGAGTTCCGGATCGATGACCCCCGGCGGGTGGTCAGGTTGGTCCACAAGCCCGGGGAGAAAAGCGTCACTCTGCTGAACGTGACGGATCCTGCCTTTGCGGGGGAATTGGAGAAAGTGGCTCAACCGTGGTAGTGGGCCCAACGGCAGGGGGAACAAACCAAAGCCTGGGTTTTTTAATAAATCGGAGGAGGACGGCGCAGGGAGGCCCGCTGCGGGGTGACGCCCAATCCCCGGGTCTCGGGAAGCATCCCGCTTTTCAGGGAAGCCGGTAGACGGGGCAGCTTTGTTTCGGCCGTCTCCCCTCCTGAATGGGAGGGAGCGGTAAAATATTTCCGGATTTTGAAATGAACAGCAGACACAAGGCGGAGATTGAAAATTATGGTAATTATAGACCACAGGGATCGATAATCAAGAAAGGATTGCAGCCAGGTTGGCATGATGGACGGGAAGCCGGAGTTTGCCGGTATCTTTCCCTTGACCCCTATTAAAAGAGGACGACTCGTGAAAACTGATTTCTGTCCCTGTGCTTTCGGGGACGCACACCATAATCACCCTGCCTTAATTCGTAAGGAGGAGAACGAATGTGCGGCCACGACGGCATGGTTCCGGGAATCCGCATGGCGTGGTCTGCTGACGGCACGTCTGCTGCTATTTCCGTCTTTTCCAACAATTCTCCTGTGATTTCACTTCATGTTCGCCAAACTTTTCGGCTGGTTTTCCAATGACATCGGCATCGACCTCGGCACCGCCAATACTCTCGTTTACGTCAAAGACCATGGGATCGTCCTGCGCGAGCCCTCTGTGGTAGCGGTCAAGGCCGGCACCATGGAGGTGCTGGCGGTAGGGGATGACGCCAAACGGATGCTCGGGCGCACGCCCGGCAATATCGTAGCCATCCGCCCGCTCAAGGACGGGGTGATTGCTGACTTTGAAGTGACCGAGGCGATGTTGCGCCATTTTATCCAAAAGGTGCACAACCGCCGTGGCATGGCCCGGCCCCGGGTGGTCATCGCCGTTCCCAGCGGCATCACGGAAGTTGAAAAACGTGCCGTGAAGGAGAGCGCCACCATGGCAGGCGCCCGCGAAGTTTACCTGATTGAAGAACCGATGGCGGCGGCGATCGGGGTTGGTCTGCCGGTGCAGGAGGCCAGTGGGAACATGATCGTCGACATCGGCGGCGGGACCACGGAAGTGGCTTTGATTTCCCTGAGCGGGATTGTTTACAGCCGCAGCGTCCGCGTGGCGGGCGACGAACTCGACGAAGCCGTCGTCCAATACATGAAGCGCGCCTACAATCTGATGATTGGGGAACGCACCGCGGAAGACATCAAGATCCGCTTGGGATCCGCCTACCCCATGGCCAAGGAAACCACCATGGAAGTGAAAGGGCGGGATATGGTAGCCGGTTTGCCCAAAACCATCACCGTTACTTCCCAGGAAATCCGAGAAGCCCTGCTGGAACCGCTCAACAGCATCATTGATGCGGTGCGCGTCACCTTGGAGCGCTGCCCGCCGGAGCTTTCGGCTGACCTCGTGGACCGCGGCATCGTGCTGGCCGGTGGTGGAGCCCTGCTGCGGGGGCTGGACAAATTGCTTTCGGAGGAGACCGGCCTGCCGGTTCACGTCGCCGAAGATCCTCTGAGTGCGGTGGCCGAGGGCACCGGCAAGGTGCTCAGCGAGTTGGCCTTCCTCAAGAAGGTGACCACGACGGATTCCTGATCCATGCCGGGTGGGTCCCCCCGGCCTGCTGAATTCACCGCATCAACGCCACGCCCTCCGCGTGTCATGAGACGCCTTAACCTATTAGCCCTGCTGGTCTTTGTGGTCACCCTTGGATGGGTGTTCACTTTTGACACGCCTGCCACCCGTGGGATCCAGAGCAGGATCATGGCGCTCTTCTCCCCGTTCACCCGGGCTGGGGCCAACGTGCAGGAGAAAATCGCGGCCTCCAATGAACCATCCGTGGACGCGTCGGTGTTGAAAGCGGAGAACGAGCGCCTCACGGTCGAGAATGAACGCCTCCGGCTCGTGGATCAGCAGCTCATCGAAACGAGCGCCCAATTGGAACAACTCAACGCCCTCTTTAAATTCAACCAGCAAAGCACCTACGCCCTCACGGCTGCCCGGATTATTGTCAGGAAAAATTCTGCCTGGTTCCGCCAGGCCACCATCGACAAGGGATCCCGTGATGGCGTTTCCAGCGGCAGCCCGGTGATCGTGCCGGATGGACTGGTCGGCCGCGTGGTCAAGGTCGGTCCGGATGAAGCGGAAATCCTCTTTGTGACCGATGAACTCTGCAAGGTGGCCGCCCAGAT
>JAYUWQ010000414.1:0-4330 GCA_043753485.1 bacterium | reverse complement strand
TTTTAGAAACTTTTTGTCTTGATCGTTTCATCTCCCCCCACCAATATCTCCCCAGCTATGAAAAAATTCGGCGCCTATCTCTCCCTCATCGGTATTCTTTCTCAATCCACCGCCCTCGCATGGGTGGGTGGTCCTTACAGCAACAACACTTACGACGGCCTTGATGGCGGCGTCTTCGGTGGCACCATCCGTGGTTCCAACACCTCCGGGATCTTCAAATTTTCCCAAGGCAACGAAGCCTACGTGAGTCCCTTTGGTGACTCCATCGTCTACCACAAAGGGTTGACCTACTACGGCGAGTGCTTCGGCAACGTGGATTTTGATTCCAAGACCGTCAGCGGCGTCACCAACGGATCCAGCGCGGGTTCCAACCAAAACGATCCCAACTCCAGTCCTCAATACCGCAACCTTTTTGGGGGCGGCTTTGGCGTTCAGAACGGCACCGCCACCCAGTTGGGTTTGAACACCATTGACGTGGGAGCTACTGCCCAGTTTCCTATTCTGACCGCAAACAGCTACTGGAATGGCAAAATTACCAAGAGCAAGCAGACCATGCGGTTCAAAGCCAGTGGTGAGATGTCGTTCATTGGCGCTGCTACCGAAACCACGACCTTCAACCGCGTATCCAGCTCCGGGGTATTTGAAAATCCAAGGTTTGATGATCTGACTGGCTTGAACATTATCGGGACCAGTTCCCCTCCCGGTACCGGCACGACCAGCCGGACCACCGGAGCCCAGAACAACTACCCGAACATCATCGATTCCGTGAAAATCCGGATCTACGGCAGCCGCACTTCCGTGACGCCATTTGGTGGTCCTGCCGGCTACGCTGGTTAATCGGTCAATTTCTAAAAAGGGGTGGAGAGCAATCTCCACCCTTTTTTGTGGACAGATGTCTGAACCCTCCGGGCCGGAGAGGGTCTGAACTGACTCCAATAATTTTTCTCCCCTCCCCGGCGTGGCTCCCCGACTATTCTCAGTGATCATCATCGGTTTTTGGGCCGTGATGACAGGGATGCTGGTGGAGTCCATCTGGTTCCCTGCGGACAGCCGGTTGATGAAGGTCGATCCTGGTGCTGTATTTCAACTCATTGCGGCCCGGGGGGAGCCTTCCGCGCTCGATATCTATGATGACCGCAGGATTGTGGGGCAGCTCACCATATTAGCCACTCAGTTGCGGCAGGGCGCTCGCCACCCCATCAAACTGCGTCTCAATGGCCGGATGAAGCCGGACCTGCCGCTGCTGGCCGGGGTGACATTGGAATTGGAGAGTTGGGCTGAATTGGACCATGAAGGAGATATTACGGCCTTCGATCTTGAGCTCAAGACAGGCAAAAACGGGATGATTCTCAGGATTTCACAAACCGGTCCCAAGATCCTGCCGACCCTGCGGCTGACGCAGGCCGGAACGGTGCTGCTCGACTCCGGGGCGCTGCCTCAGGAAAATGCGGAAGCAAACCCGCTCGCCACCTTTTTGCTGGGCATGCTGGGGATTTCCCAAGCGGAATTGTCCGCGATCCGGCAGCAGGCCGGAGCAGATGCTTCCAGGATGGTCATTGAGGCCAGACAGGGGAAATTTGATCTGGCGGGCCGGGAACGTCAGGGTTTTGTGGTCACCCTCGGAGCCCCCGGCCGGCGCGGATTCCGGATGTGCGTCGAAAACACCGGCGAAATCGTTCTTTTGGAAACTCCCGTAGCCTATCAATTCGTGACGGAATCGCTCCGTCCGGCCCCCCCTCCCAGCCCATGATCCGCACCCGGGACCTAACGATGCATTATGGCGGCCTGAAGGCGCTGCAGGGACTGAATCTGGACATTGAACCTGGGGAGTTTTTCGCTTTTTTGGGGGCCAACGCGGCGGGAAAAACCACCACGATCAAGCTCATCACCGGCCTCCTGCGGCCCACCGCCGGGGATGCCTGGCTGTGTGGTCACCATGTGCAGGAGGAACCCCTGCTGGCCCGCCGTCAGTTGGGTTTCGTGCCCGATGTGGCGGTCTTTTACGATAAATTGACAGCGGTGGAGTTCATGGAATTCATCGCGGATCTTTTTGAACTGGACGAGAGCCGGGCCAAACGGCTCACCGGCGATTTGTTTGAGCAGTTTTCCCTCCGCCCTTACGCCCGTGAACAAATCGAGCATCTCAGCCACGGCACCCGCCAGCGCCTGGCGATTGCGGCGGCGCTGCTGCATGATCCGAAGGTCATTATCATCGACGAGCCTATGGTCGGGCTGGACCCCGTGCACGTGAGGGTGGTGAAGGAGGAGTTGAAGGCCCGCAGCCGGGCCGGGGTCACTGTCTTCATGTCCACCCATCTGCTGAATATCGCCGAGGAACTGGCGGACCGCATCGCCATCATCCAGGCCGGGAAATTGATTTCCCTGGGAACCATGAGCGACCTGAGGGCGGAGCATGGCGCCCGGGAACTGGAGAAGATCTTCCTCGAAATGATGTCCGGGCCAGAAGGGGCGGCCGCGGATCCTCGTCGTTAGAAACACGTTCAGGAAGCTTCGTCCGACTCGGCAAACGCGCCACATTCCCCGGCGGCCTCCCTCATGCGTTGGGCATGTGCTGGCGCCGTTTCCGCATCGATGGCGGCCAAGAGCGCCGAGGCGCGGCCGCGGTCCGTGGCCAGCGCAATGATCAGATATTGAATCAGGGCCAAGGCATAACACCACCAGCCGACCTTCCAGTGAATGCTGCCGGCAGGCCCTCCGAACACCACACACATGATCACAAAGACCGGGGAGGAGCGCTTCAGATGAAGCACCCCCAGTCCCTTCAGTATGGCCAAACGTTGGGACCAAGCTATGCCGGCGGCCCCTCGCTGGAGGCGCAGCTTCGGCGGGCCTTTATGCACCAAGGCAAAAAGGTCCTCGTCCGGCATGGATTCGATCACCCCGATGGCCAGCACCAACCGCAGAAGGGTGGTGAACCAATCCTGCAGCGGGGTCCATCCAAAAAGATAGTCTTCGAGATTGGCGGTCGCGGCGATCAGCAGGATGCTGCCGCGGAACCAGTGTTCCAGGTCGCGCTCCAATTCGGCATCACTGGTCTGCAGGCGCAAGACCCGGCGCAGCAGAAAACGGAACAGTGGAATCGCCACCAAGCCACTGAGGACCCGGATCACCGGCCCCAGCACGGGCTTGTAGAGAAACTGGCTGAAAATTCCGGCGAGGAAGGGGGGCACATCCAAGGATAGGCCCGGGCCCCGGATTCGTCCAGAGGGCAGGGGCGAAAAACCGGTTTCCCTGTGGTTCCGGCTGAGTTATTCCAGAGGGACATGCAGTGCGACCAGACCGCTATTACCGAAGCTCTCGTCGAGTCCTACCGGACCGAGGGCGGGATCAATCACCTTGAAGGCGTGGACCTGCCCTCCAAATGCGCCATCGCGGCACTGTGCTCGGATCTCCTGCAGATCATTTTTCCGGGCTTTTATGAATCCGAAGCCCTCCACACGGGAAATCTGGCCTGCCGCACCGCCGCCCGCGTGCAGGCAATCATTGCGGGGCTGAAGGTCGAAGTGCGCCGCAGTCTTGCCCACCAGAATCAGGGGGATACCAGTCTTGATGATCAATCCCACCGCTTGGTCTGCGCCTTCATGCGCCAGCTGCCAGAAGTGCGCCGCCTGCTCCGCACCGACGTCAAGGCGGCCTTTGATGGGGATCCCGCTGCGGGCAGCTACGAGGAAGTGATTCTGGCGTATCCCGGTCTGGAGGCCATCGCCATCCAGCGCATGGCTCATGTGCTGTATCTCGCGGGTCTCCCGTTGATCCCCCGCATGATGACGGAGTGGGCGCACAACCGCACTGGCATCGACATTCACCCCGGAGCGGTGATTGGGACCCATTTTTTCATCGACCATGGCACCGGGGTGGTGATTGGGGAAACCTCGGTCATTGGCAGCCACGTCAAACTTTACCAAGGCGTTGGCCTTGTGGCGCGGTCCCTCTCCGCCGGCCAGAAGCTCAAAGGGAAATCCCGGCATCCCCGCTTGGAGGACCATGTGACGATCTACGCCAACGCCACTATTGTGGGGGATATTGCCATCGGGCGCCGCTGCACGCTCGGGGCCAATGTGTTTGTCACTGAGGATGTCCCGCCGGACTGTGTGGTGGCGCTCGGTGAAGTGAAGCATCAGGTGCGCGCCAAATCCACCGGCTCGGCCGCGGCCCCCACGGTTTCCGCCCCTGGCTGAAAAGCATGACAGGAGCAGACTCCGATGCAGTGATGACGGCTCAGGTACGCGCCTGGCTGGTCATTCTGGGGGCTTCCCCTCTGGCGGGGACAGTCCATGTCCGCTGGAATGCCAGGATGCGGACCACGGCC
>JAYUWQ010000413.1:0-4334 GCA_043753485.1 bacterium | reverse complement strand
CGACGGCATCTGCCCGCTCCAGTCCTTCATGGATGCCGCGCAGGGCCGCTGCGGGAGCGTCCACTTCGGCGTTTACGATTACACCGCCAGCTACGGGATCACCGCCGCCTGGCAGGCCATGGGCCACCCCGCCTGCTTGGCGCTCCGGCAGCGCGGCTTCCCCGAAGGGAGGCTCCGATTCCGTTTTCTGACGGAAGGTATCGAACAGCGCCGCCAGGTTGTTCGCCTTGCCGCCGAGTGGGCGGTTGGAAGCAGTAATCTCTAAAAAATCCAGATACCTGCATCCGCTCCCCGGACGTCCCCGTTGACCTGACAGATCCCCGCGGACTTCCCCCGGGAAACAGGGCCTCGCGGCCGAAAACACCAAAAAACCAAAAAACATGAAATCAACAGCCCACCAATGCTTCGCCGCCATGACCGGCGCACTCCTCCTTGCCACCGGCTCAGCCTTCGCCGCGCACGAAAGCAACAACTACGCCCTCCTCAGCTCGGAGGAACCCGCCGCCGACGGCCAAGGCCGGGCCATCATCAATTACGTGGCCGGCACGGAATCCTGGAACGGCAACGTCCGCGTCACCGGACTTCCCGAAGGAACTTATTTATATGCGGTCAGCCTCAACGATGGTGCTCCTCAGGAAGTCTGCATGTTCACGGTGAACAGCCAAGGTAATGGCTCCTGTTCGAGCGGCAAGTTCGACCTCACCGGGTTCAACATGGCCCTCATCTTTGACATGGATGACAATCTGGTCCTCTCCGGCTCCTTTGAACGCCGCGGCGGCAACCGCGAGAAGTAAACGGCGGCCCTTAAAAGCCATCCGTAAGCCATCGGCCACCCCCGGCCGATGGCTTCTTCGTACTTCGAACGGACGGTGAGCACCGCCGATGCCATCGCCCCGGCAACAACGCGGCATGCCCGGCTCCCGATTGGTCGCATCGCGGTGGAGCGCTCACCCCGGAACAAACAGCCGAAAACCAGGCCGCAGTCCACGGTGCCTGGAAAATGGCCTTCGACGACAATCTGCACTCCCTCAGCCATGGCCTCTACGAAGGCTGGGACCTGCACCCTGCCCAATTCATCCCGCGCCACGCCGCCGTTTACAGCTTCTTCCTTTCCGCCCAGCCCGCTGCCACCGGCCGCCTGAAAACCTTTGTGGAAGAAGCCGTCCGGGCTTCCCTGTTTGGCGATGTCTTCGACGACGCCGCCACCGGCCAGGGCCTGCTCAACTTCTTCCTGCGCGGCATCGCCTGCGGTGCCATCACGGAAGCCGAAGCCCTCGCCACCGGCCTCACCCTGGAGGAAATCCGGACCCGTTCCTTCCAAAAAATCCTCGAAGCCCGGCGCGGCTGATACCGGCACTCATCCGACGTTCCGCCCTGCGGTTATTTCAACGGCACCCCCGGGAATCAGGCCGGCCGAATTTCCGGATGACAGCGCGGGACCCGCAGTCATGATGGCGATCCAAGTTTATCCCTCCTCGCCCGGTGCTCGAATATCTTAAAATTGCCCGTCCTGACCATTGGTTGAAAAATATCTTCATCCTCTTCGGGCATGTTGTGGCCGTGGTGCTGCTGCCGGTACCTTGGCAGGGCACACCGACCCTGGCCTGGGCCGCGTTTTCCCTCGTGCCGGCGTGTCTGATCGCTTCCGCCAATTATATCCTGAACGAAATCCTGGATGCGCCTTTCGACCGCTTGCACCCCACCAAAAAACACCGCGGAGTCGCCGCCGGACTGGTGAAGGTGCCGGTGCTCTGGGCCTTCAAATGTGCCCTGATCGCGGCAGGATTCGGCCTGTCCCTCGCTTTTTTCAATCCCGGCTACACCCTGTCCCTCGCAATGCTGCTGGCGAGCGGCGTGGTTTATAACATTCCTCCGGTCCGGATGAAGGACCGGGCGTGGTGGGATGTGATTGCGGAATCCTTCAACAACCCCATCCGCCTCTGGCTCGGGTGGTTTGCCCTCGCCCCCTGGCCCGGCACCTGGCCGCCTGCCACCATTGTCCTCGCATGGTGGTGCTTTGGAGGGCTGCTGATGACCGGCAAGCGTTATGCCGAATTCCGTTTCATCGGGGGTCAGGAAAAAAGTGGTCTCTACCGCAAGAGCCTCGGCACCTACACCGAGCGCAGTCTGATCATCGCCATGATCACCTATGCCAACCTCTTCTGTTTCGGGGCCGGGCTGGCCATCGCCTCCTACCCTCCCCTGCACAATCTGGTGCTGGTTTTCCCCATCATCGTGATGGCGATCATCGCCTACTTCCACCATGCCATGAGCGAAATCGGAGCCCGTCTGGAACCGGAACAATTGCTGCGCAATCCCTGGATTATCGTCTGGACCATCTTGTCAGCGGCGGCCACCCTCGCGCTGCTGATGACGCAACGGGATCTGGTGCCATGGGCCATCTGATCAGCCATGCCCGGCTCTTCCGGATGGCCGCCGCCCTGCTGGCCGTGTTTGCGGGCGCCGGATGCCGGCTGCCCCACCGGGACCGGGCCGCCGAGACCCGTGAGGTCAGACAAGGCGTGGAACGGACGGTGCTCGCCCGGATTTCCGCCGACCGCCAACAACTGGATCTGAAATTCAGCCTGAAAGGATACGATGCCCATGCCACCGCCGTGGTGGCGGCTTCCGGCACCGCGGCCCTGACATTCCAATCCGGGGCCCGTCCGGACGCCGCGGCAGGGGAAGCCTCCTCCCAAAACGTGAAAGTCCTGGGCCCGGCAGTCTGGCGCCAGATTGCCGATACCCTCGCCCTGCGGCTGGCTCCAGCCAATCCGGCCGAAGGAACCCTGATCTTCGCGGGGGGCCGGGAACTGATCGCCCACCGGGTGGACGGAAAGGGCCGCCTGACCCCGCTGGCGCAGCGGCCCGCCCGCCTGAAAATCGTCAGGCGCGTTCCCGCCCGCGCCCTCGCCGAGGAAGTTTTCCTCGACCGCGGCGATGCCCTCGACCGGCTGGCCGGGCGGGACGGGCCGGTCGTGGTGCTCACCGGCACTTTTCCGGAGCTGGCCTTTGTGGACCGCAAGGCCCGCCGTCTGGTGTTTCTTTCCGTGCCACCGGAAGACGCCATCGGGCTTCCCCTGAATTCCCTGTCCGCCGGCAACAACATGGTGCGTCAGGTCACCAGCCTGGTATGGCGCAGCCACCTGCTTGCGGCCCTGGGAAATCCCTTTTCCTCCGGTGCCCGTCTCGTGGCCAGTGCCAACAGCATCGCCCGCGCCGGCCTGAGGCATCTGTTTTCGCAGCTGCCTGCTACCCCGCCACCGCCTCTCGCCCAGCGGCCGGAAATGGATCTTCAGGCGTGGGACACCGCCCTCTCGAAAATCGCCTCGGCTCCCTCCACCCACGCGTCGCTCCGCCTCCAATTGGGCGGTGAGGAGTTTTTCCCCGCCTTCATCCAGGCGGTGCAGGAGGCCCGTCAGAAAGTGGATATCCAACTCTATATCTTTGACAACGACGACTACGCGGTGGGCCTCGCCCAGTTGCTGCGGCAACGGTCGAGGGAAGGAGTCCGCGTCCGGATCCTGATGGATGAATCGGCCTCGCTCGCCGCCGCCACCGCGGTTCCTGACAGCCCCATGCCGGCGGACTTCAGTCCCCCGCAGGATATGGTGAATTATCTGCGGCGCGGTTCGGAAATCGGAGTGCGCTGCATGCCGATGTCGGGCCTCGCCGCCTCGCATACCAAAATCATCACCGTGGATGGCGAACGGGCCTGGCTGGGCGGCATGAATTTCGGCCGGGAATACCGTTATGACTGGCATGACCTGATGATCGAAGTCCGCGGCCCCCTCGTGCCCTGGATCCAGCAGGATTTTGCCGTGTCCTGGGCACGCCACGGCCCGGGAGGGGACTTTGCGGCCGCCCGCCAGCGCTGGAATTCCCCCGCCGCGGCGGCCGGCACGGCAACAGTCCCGGACGATGCGGTCCCGGTGCGTCCGCTCTACACCAATGCGTGGCGGCATGAAATCTGGCAGGCGCAACGGGAGGCCCTGCGTCGGTGCCAGCGCTCGGTCTGGCTGCAGAATGCCTATCTGAGTGACCACGGGTTCATCACGGAGCTGGTGTGGGCCAGGCACCGCGGGGTGGACGTGCGGGTGGTTCTGCCGTCCGGCAACGACAATGCCCTGATGGCGGCCCACAACCGGGCCCTCATCCCCCTGCTGCGCCGGCATGGCATCCGCGTCTATCTGATGCCGGGGATGTCCCATGTGAAAGCGGCCCTCTACGACGGCTGGGCTTGCGTGGGGTCGGCCAACTTCGACCGCTTGAGTCTCCACGTGAATAACGAATTCAGCATCGGCTGCAGTGACCCCGCCTTCATCCGGCAACTC
>JAYUWQ010000412.1:0-1793 GCA_043753485.1 bacterium | reverse complement strand
GGGCGCTGAACCGGTGGGCGAGGTTGACTTGATAGATGTCCCCGGCAGCGATGTAATCCTGGGCCCGGCGCACGAGGGATTGATAGTGCTCCGGCGTGGTCTCGGCCCGGAACCCGGGACCAACCGCGGGCCTTGAGCTCCTGGCGGCAGAGCCGGGTTGTGTGAGGAAGGCGGGCAGTTCCGGACCGGTGCCAAGCCATTCACGGGTGGCGTGCCGGTAAATCAGGACTTCATCGTAAACGCCGAAAGTGTAGTGGCCGTCATAATCCACCGTCCCGAACAGGCCGGAGGTGGGGAATCCCCAATCGGCCTGCGAGGAAGCCCGCTGCCGGAGCTCCGCGAGGGCGTGTTCCAATGGGGCCGGCGCACTGAGATGCCCGGTCAGGATCTGCCGGGGGGAGGCGGTGAGGAGGGAGAGCCCGCCATCGGAATCCGGTTCCGGCCGGTGACCGGCGGTGTCCAGCCAGACCAGTCCAGGAAGAACGCGCAGGCGGGCGGCCATGTCTTCCGGGGCGGAGTTCCACGGGAGCACGCGGGGCAGGGCAGGGACGGTTTGCATGGGGGGACATGCCGTGTTGGCATGGGCGGGGGTGGCTTGCAATCGCGGGAATGCAGTGGGAGTGGCTCCGGGGCGGGAGCCACTCCCGCCGCCTTACATCAGCTTGGCACCGGCTTCGGCGAGCGGGCTGCGCTCGCCTTTGCTCAGCGAAATGTGGGCCGAGCAGGCTTCGCCTTTAAGACGGTTGCGGGTGTAGACGAGTCCATTGCTGCGGCTGTCGACATACGGATTGTCGATCTGGGCCGGATCGCCGATCAGCACGAGTTTGGAGCCGCGCGACATGCGGGTCACGATGGTTTTGGCTTCCAGCGGGGTGAGCTGCTGGGCTTCGTCCAGGATGAAAAACCGGTTCGGGATGGAGCGGCCCCGGATGTAGCAGAGCGCTTCGATTTCGAGAATGCCCTGCTCGATGAGCGCATCATAGGGCTTGGGCGCAGAGTCGAGGGCGAGGGTCTGCTGCTTTTTCTCCTGCTTGCGGCGCGGGCCGGCATTGGCGGGAGCACTGGGGCGCATCACGATATCCAGCGCATCATAAATCGGCTGCAGCCAAGGCCGGAGTTTTTCGTTCAGGGTGCCGGGGAGGAAACCCAGGGTTTCCCCCATGGCGACCACGGGCCGGCTGATGGTCATGCCATCATAGCGGCGCTGGAAGACTTCGCTCAGGCCGGCCGCGACTGCCAGCAGGGTCTTGCCGGTGCCGGCCTGGCCATAACAGGTCACCAGAGAGATGTCAGGATCCAGCAGCGCATCCAGGAGGCATTGCTGGCCGAGATTGAGTGGCCGGATGGGCTGGCCTTTGGGGACCTTGATGGATTCCGGCACCTGCAGGCGGACGAAGCGTCCCTTGCCGGCATGCCGGGCGGGCATGGTTTGTTTTTCACTGACCTGCAGCAGGACGTATTCGTTCACGGCCAGGCCGGCGGCCTCGCCCGGCGGCAGCGTGATGACGCCGCTGCTGGCGAAGCGCTGCAGTTCCATGGGATCGACCGCGAGGCGTTGCAGGTCATAGCTGGCGACATCCCGGATCTCCGCCTTGTCATTCAGATAGTCTTCACAGGCGATGCCGATGGCGCGGGCCTTGAGCTGGAGGTTGAGATCCTTGGTGACGAGGATGACGGGTGAGGTGTTTTGCTCGCGCACCATCAGAGCGCAGGCGAGGATGCGGTGGTCCACCTTGTCCATCGCGGGAAAGAGGTGCATGAATTCTGTCAGGGCAGGCGAGACCCCGGCATGG
>JAYUWQ010000411.1:0-4365 GCA_043753485.1 bacterium | reverse complement strand
ACGATCATCAACTCCCCGCCGGCGTGCTGGGCCTGGCCCTGTCCCCGGATGGCACCCAGGCCTTCGCGGCCTGCGCTGACGGCACGCTCCAAGCCGTGGATCCCACCACCGGCAAAGCGGAACCCTTTGCGGAATCACACCATTCCTTCGCCAGCGGCTGTGTGCTGCTGCCGGATGGAAGAACCGTGATTTCCGGCGGCTACGATGGCTGGCTGCTCTGGCACGATGTCGCCACGCGCCGCTGTTGGCGGCGGGTGCAGGCCCATCAATTCTGGAACTGGCAACTGGCCCTGTCCCCGGACGGCCGCCACCTTGCCACCGTCACCGGACAATATCTGCCGGGCGGCTGGAAGTATGAGCCCGCGCAGGAAACCGAACCTTCCGTCAAGGTCTTCGATACCCTGACCGGTGACCTTGTGGCCGCCTTCAGCCACGGTCCGCCGGTGCTGAGTTGCGTCTTCAGTCCGGATGGGCAGCATCTCGCCGCCGGCAACATGATGGGCGATATCAAGGTCTGGAAACTGCCCGCCAGCGCCGATGGCCAGCCGGTGGCGCAGTGGAATTCCCCTGACTTCACCTCGTGGGGCACCACCAAAACCCATCATTACTGCGGCGGCATCTACAGCCTCGCCTTTTCCCCTGACGGATCCACCCTGCTCTGCTGCGGCATGGGTCCGATGGGCGATCCCATGGCCGGCAACGGGAAGATGACCTGGCAGCGCTGGAATTGGCAGAAAGGCGAACGCCTCGACCAGATCAAGGACGGCCAGCACGGCACCGGCCTGATGGAAACCATCGCCTGGCACCCGGACGGCCAACACTTCATCATGGCCGGCCGCCAGGCCCAGGGCACTTGGAATGCCGCCCTCTTCTCCTCCAGCGACGGCAGCCTCGTCCATTCCATCGACACCAAAAAGCGCATCACCCACGCCCGCTTCACCGCCGACGGAAATTCCCTGAGCCTCGCCGGAGCCAATGGCCAACCCGCCCCGAAAAATGGGGTCTGGCCACCGTGGGGACGGCTGCAGATTTACAAGGTGCAAGTGTGAGGGAACGCGTATGGCGCGGACCTCGCGACAGATTCCGGATATCACCCTGATTGCACTTTACTTGTCAGGAACATTTCTCCATGTTCCGCAGGATTATGGCTATCCTGAACCGGCGAGATTGGATTTGGCTGGGAGCCTGCGCGGCTTCCCTGGCAGTGGGTTTAAAATGGGGAATGACCACAAAAACACCGGTCGGCGGGCTGGAATCCGGTTCCTCCATTCACGAAAACGCCGAATTGCCCGGTTCCTCCAAACGAACCGGTGGCGCCGCCGGCACGGCCTCTGCCACTCCGCTGGCGGCTGGAACCAGCGGTGCTGTTTCCGGGACCTGGCTGGATTCTTATCAAACTTTCAGCACTTGCCGCGATCCGCTGAAACGGCTGCGGATGCTGGCCGAAGCCCTGGCCGGGATTGATGAATCAAATTGGGAAAGCGCCTGGGATCCCATGTGGAAAAGCCGGAAGGATG
Source organism: bacterium (assembly GCA_043753485.1). Lineage (GTDB taxonomy): Bacteria > Verrucomicrobiota > Verrucomicrobiia > Verrucomicrobiales > V1-33 > CAIZWU01. Next base: position 2,848 of record JAYUWQ010000411.1, on the reverse strand, counting down.
GGCGGATCAGTGAGGAGGAATGGAAATTGTTCATGCAGAAATTCGGCATGGTCGGCCGCGAGCGACTGGCGGAAAAAGGCCGTCCCGACGATGTGGTGAATGGCTGGGAAACCTGGAACGTCCGGCATGGCATCGTGGGATGGGCCACGCAGGATGTCGGGGGAAGCTGGGATTGGATTTCAAAACAGCCGGAGGGGAACTACCGGAAAGGGCTGATGGCCGGATGGTTCGAAGCGGCGGCAGCGGTCGACCCGGACCGGGCGCTGGCCGCCATGGATCAGCTCGATCCTGATAAGGACCGGACTATTTGGAACATGGTCGCCGGCCGGATGGCCACCCACGACCCGGGAAAAGTGAGGGATTGGCTGGCGAAATTGAGTGCGCAGCCGGCCAAGGAAAAAGATCCTAATCGCGCAGATCCAACCCGATGGGATCCTCAGCCCAAAGGATGGGTCGATGGCATTTATCATGAAGGCCCTGCCAGCGGAGAGCAGTTGGCCCAGGGATTTTTCAGGCAGATGCTCCGCGGGAAAATGGCTATCAATGACGATCCCGCCTACGCCGTGACGCTGAAACCCTGGTTCGATGCGTTCGCGGGCAGTCCGGCCCTCCCTGGCGGAGCCATGGGCAATATTGCTTCCGCGCTGATGCAGTCCCAACCAGCAGGAGAAGTCCTGGCGTGGATCGAAACCCACCCGGCCTCGGCGGGGACGTTCCATGCCTCCGCCAACACGGTAGGCCAGTGGACCGATGAGCAAACCGCCGACGAAGTCGCCACGTGGCTGCAAGCCCACCGCGACAGCCCGGCCTATGACGGCGCGGCAGCCGGTTTCGCGGCCAAAGCCCACGCTTTCGATCCGGAAGGGGCCTTGATCTGGGCAAACACCATCAAGGACGAAACTCAGCGCCAAAGCCTGCTGAAATCCTGGGAGCGGAAGTGAGATCATTTCGTATTTTAGCCTTGTAAGCCGGGACACCGGATATACGTATATCCATCATGACAACAACGGTTTTTCTGTCCGGCGGCTCGCAGGCGGTGCGGATTCCCAAGGAATTTCGTTTTGACGCCAAGCGGGTCGAAATTGAGCGCAAAGGGGCGACCCTGATCCTTCGCCCTGTTCCTGACGACAATACCTGGCCCGAAGGCTATCTCGAATCCTTCGCCGGCGGAAGAATTGACGATACTTTTGTGCGGCCCGATCAGGGGGAATCCCGTGAAATCCATTTTTGATGTTTCTGCTCGATTCCGATATCAGCATCTACTTCATGAAGGGCCACCCCGCCGTCAGCGCCCGCTATGCCCGGCAGGGACCGCAATCCATCTTCCTGTCAGCCATCAGCTATTATGAATTACGGTATGGAGCCCGGCACTCCGGCGCGGTGCAGCGCCATTTAAAAGCCGTGGAGGATTTTACGGCCCCTTTGACGGTTTTGCCCTTCACGCAAGCCTCAGCGGAACATTCCTCCGAAATCCGTCAGGCCCTGGCGGCCGCCGGTCAATTGATCGGGCCGCTGGATCTTCTCATCGCCGGGCACGCGCTGGAACATCAGCTCACGCTCGTCACCGGCAACCTGCGCGAGTTTTCGAGGGTGCCGGGCCTTTCCGTGGTGGATTGGACGGAGCGCTGAAGGTGCCCGGAATTGGAGTCACCAAACCCGGCGTCACCCACCACTCCCTACCATGCACCGGAAGGTCAGATTGATGCGGGGCGTCAGGATTTTCCTGGACTGGGGGATGCTGTGGAGCCAGTGGGTTTGGGTGGCGTCCTTCATGACGAGGAGACTTCCGTTTTCCAGGCGCACGCTGGCGGCGGTGGCGGGGAGGCGTTTGTGTTTGAAGCGGAATTCACGTTCCGCGCCGAAGCTGAGGGAGGCGATGGCGCTGTGGGGGACAATGGATTTTTCGTCGTCGCTGTGCCAGCCCATGCCTTCGCCGCCGTGGTGATAGAGATTGAGCAGGCAGGAGTTGAAGCGGGCGTGGCTGAGCCGCTCGACGAGGGTTTTGAGTTCCAACAGTTCAGCAGTCCAGGGAAATGCCTGTTTGGTGGTGCCGGAGTAGCTGTAGGAGAACCCGGAGTCGCCATACCAGGCCACCTTGCGGGCGGTGACGTGATGTTTGCCGAAGACGATCACTTCGTCATTTTTCCATGGAACGTGGTGGAGCAGAGCCTCGTAGTAACGCTGCGCCCCGCCGGGGTCCAGCACGGGGCCGTGGTAGTTCACGGTGCCGTCGCAGGGCAGCAGATTGGCGGCAGGATCGTAGCCGAAGAGGTCCATCCTCTTCCATGCCACCGGGCGAGGAGGGAGCAAAACGCTTTCTTGCCAGCCACGCCGCCTCTCCCTATAAATCGCCGCCCATGTCCTTGGATCCATCCTCAGCCCAACCCGCCGCAGCCCCGCAGACCTCTTTGCGGGATCTTTCCCCCTCCCAATGGAAATCCGGCATCGCGGCGTGGCTGGGGTGGTTGTTTGATGGACTGGACCTGCATCTTTACACGCTGGTGGCGACGGCATTTGTGACTCTCCTGCTCGGCTACACGGGAGACCTGGACAAGCTGGCGAAGGCCGATGTGCAAACCAAAGCGGCGTGGATTCAGGCGGCTTTCCTGATTGGCTGGGCCCTGGGCGGGACGTTTTTTGGGCGGCTGGGCGACCTGATCGGCCGCAGCCGGGCGTTGAGCCTGACGATTTTGACGTATGCGGTTTTCACCGGGCTTTCGTTCTTCGCGACCGAGTGGTGGCATCTGATGATTTTCCGTTTCCTGGCCGCGCTTGGCATTGGCGGCGAATGGGCGGTGGGTTCCACCCTGCTCTCGGAAACGTGGCCCAAAGCCTGGCGGAAGTGGCT
>JAYUWQ010000410.1:0-11860 GCA_043753485.1 bacterium | reverse complement strand
ACGGCCATGGCGGTCTATGATCTCGGCAAGCCGCTGGTGATCGAGGAGACCTTTCCCCTCGGCTGCAGTCTGGAGGAGATGGATGATTTTCTGAAACGGTCGAAGGACCGCGCCGAAGGGTACTTCAGTTTCTACTGGGGCCGGACCATCGGGGAATACGCCGCCGCCACGGAGAAAAAGGAGGTAGCCGCCCTGATGCAGTCCTGGCTGGGATATTTCAAAAAGCAGGCCGCGTTCATGAAACGTCCCTGAGGCTCCTGCCGGTGGCGTGGGAGCCCGGCCGGCCCCATCTCCAAACGGGATGAAAATCCCCGGCCCGGGCTTCCGTCTTGTGGGCAGGCCAAGGGTTGGCCCATTTTCCTCCATGCGTGCCTTGCTCCTGATCCTGCTGTTTGCTAACTCTGTTTCCGCCGCGGAACCTCCGCTGGAGAAACGCATCGTTTTTCTCGGCGACAGCATCACCCAGGCAGGAGGTTATGTCGATGTCATCGAGGCCGCTTTGATCGCCGAATACCCGGATTCCACCTATTCCATCATATCGCTCGGCCTCAGCAGCGAAACCGTTTCCGGCCTCAGCGAGGATGGGCACGCCGGGGGCCAATTCCCCCGCCCGGATCTGCATGAGCGGCTGGACCGGGTGCTGGAAAAGACCCGGCCCCAGCTCGTGCTGGCGTGTTATGGGATGAATGATGGCATTTATTATCCGCTCAGTCCGGAACGCCGCCGGGCCTTCGAGGAGGGCATGAAAAAACTGCATGGGAAAGTCACCGCGGCGGGAGCCCGGATCATCCATCTCACTCCGCCCGTGTTTGATCCCTTGCCGATCAAAAGCCGGGTGCTCGGCGATGGGCTGGAAAAATACCCGCAACCCTGGCAGGGTTATAACACCATCCTGGATGCCTACAGTGCCTGGCTGACCGGTCAGCGTCAGGCTGGCTGGGAAGTGCTGGATCTGCACACACTGATGAACGCGGCCCTGACGGAACGGCGGAAAACCGACCCGGCCTTCACCTTCTCCAACGACGGCGTCCATCCGGGCGCGGAAGGCCACCGGTTGATGGCCCAGCCGGTCCTCGAAGCCTGGGGCCTGAAGGCCAATCCTGACGGCACACCCATGCACCCGGAAGGCGCCAGCATCCTGAAAGCCGTGCAACAAAAGCAAGCCCTGCTGCGCCCTGCCTGGCTCAGCCACACCGGCCACCAACGTCCCGGCATCCAGCCCGGCCTTCCGCTGACGGAAGCCGAAAGCCAGGCCGCTGTTTTCGACGCCACGGCCCGCAGCCTGGCAAGAAAATCCAGCCCGGCCTTTCCCGGCACCACCAGTTCATGGAATGGATTTGCGCGGCATGACTTCGAGCTGGCCGGAAAACGCCTCACGGTGGTGGCCCCGGCCACCCCGGCGCCGGGCCGGCCCTGGGTCTGGCATGGCGAGTTCTTCTGCCACAAACCCGCTCCGGATATCGCCCTGCTGGGCCGGGGGTTCCATATTGTCTATCTGGAGGTGCCCGACCTGCTGGGCAGCCCGCCCGCGGTCGCTTTTTGGGATCAGTGTTATGCGGAACTCACCACCCGTTACGGCTTGAGTCCCCGGCCCGCGCTGGTGGGACTGAGCCGCGGCGGGCTTTATTGCTATAACTGGGCCATCGCCAATCCCGGCAAGGTGTCCTGCATTTACGCCGACGCCCCGGTCTGCGACTTCAAAAGCTGGCCCGGGGGCAAAGGAAAAGGGAAACGCGACCCCGCCAATTGGGCCCGGGTGCTGCAACTCTGGAACTTTCCGGATGAAGCCGCGGCTCTGGCGTGGACGGGCAACCCAGTGGACCATCTCGCGCCGCTCGCCCAGCACCAGGTGCCGCTGCTCCATGTTTTTGGCGATGCCGATGAAGTGGTGCCCTGGGAGGAAAACACCGGCCTGATCGCCTCACGTTATGAAGCGCTGGGCGGCTCCATCACCCTGATCCGCAAGCCCGGGACCGGTCACCACCCGCATGGGCTGGATGACTCCACCCCCATCGTGGATTTCATCATCAAGCACGCGAAGTAGCCGCCAACGGTCCGTTCACGGACGATCCGGCTTTTCCGGGAGGATGAACTTCATCACTGCGGCAAACCCTTCATCTCCGGGAAGAGCCAGATCGTTGCCGACCGAGCCGTGATCATGCCCCTTGATCATGCGGAGGGTAGTTCCGGTATGACCCGCCTGCCGCAGCGCGGCCGCCAGCAGTTCGTTCTCCTGCGCACGCAGGGCCATGTCGTTTTCCGCGTAAAGGATCAGCATCGGAGGCGCGTCCTTGCGAACATGATGCAGCGGGGCCGCTTCGTCGGCGATGATCCGGTCCTTCGGCAGGCCACGTTCCTCCCGTATACTGTAATGGGTGAGGGTTTGCCCGGCGACCGGTACCAGTCCGGCAATGGCCGAGGGATCCAGACCGTATGCTTTCAAATAACGGGCATCCAGTCCGACCATCAGCGTGAGGTAACCTCCGGCGGAGTGTCCCCCCAGAAAAAGGCGGGCAGGGTCCCCTCCGTGCTCCGCGATATGTTGCTTCACCCAAGCAAAGGCCGCCGCGGTATCGGCAATGCCGGCGGGATATTTGGCGAGGGGGCTGAGCCGGTAGTTCACACAGGCCACGGCCACCCCGGAGCCAGCGAAATGCCGGGCGACTGCGACCACGCTGCCGTCATTCTTCGTCCCGGAAGTGAGGGCGCCGCCATGCAGCCAGACCAGGGTGGGGAATGATTTCCGGTCCGCCGGCAGATACAAGTCGAGGCGGCAACGTTCCTGTTCATAAGCGGTCAGGCCCTCCCCGGTCTTGTAGGCCAGATTCTTCTGCACCGTCACGGGCGGGGATTCCGCCCGCGACTCCGGCCGGCCCAGCAGGCTGCAAAACAAAACCAGAAAATAACAGAAACGGGGAAGAGCAGGAAGGGAAGGCATGGCAGTGAATCCGGTTCCCTACCACAGGAACCGCCCGGAGGGCAATCCTGACGCGGTGGGGGAGGCTGTTTCCCTGGCGGGGCGGGGCAGTTTTTTCCTCTGGCACGGGCCGCGGGACACCGCATCCCTTTTCCTGGTCAAGCCCCCTTCTCAGAAACCGCCCATGAACATCAAACAAACTGAACTCACCCCGGGCTATCCTATTCTGGAAATCACCCATCCTGCGGTCACAGCCAGCATCGCCCTGTGCGGAGCGCACCTCATGGAGTGGACACCGGCGGGGCATGATCCGGTCTTATATCTCAGTCCTGAAGCCCTCTATGAGGAGGGCAAACCCATCCGCGGCGGGGTTCCGCTCTGCTGGCCGTGGTTTGGCGGCCATCCGGACGATCCCGCCCTGCCCTCCCACGGATTGGTGCGAACGCGATTCTGGCAGCAGGGGCCTGTCACGAGCGACCGGAAGGGGGTCACCCTGAAGTTCACTCTGACCGATGACCAAGAATCCCGCCGCAGCTGGGATCATCCCTTCCATCTCGAATTGGAAATGCGGCTCGGCGCCTCCCTGCAACTCAGCCTGCAGATGACGAACCCCGGCTCCTCCGCGGTCAACCTCACCAGTGCCCTGCATACCTACCTGACCATTGGGGACATCCGGCAAATCCGCGTCACCGGACTGGATGGCGTTCCTTACCTGGATACGGTGGGCTCCAAGACGGTGCACCAGCAGTCGGGTGATATCACGTTCGACCGCGAGGTGGACCGTCTCTACGCCACCCAGGGCGCCGTGGCAGTGCATGACCCGGTTTTGCAAAGGATCATCAAGGTGCGCAGTGGCGGCAGCGGATGCAACGTGGTGTGGAATCCCTGGATCGCCAAGGCCGCCCGCCTGACTGACCTTCCGGACGAGGACTACCAGCGTTTTGTCTGCGTGGAAACTGCCAATGCCTGGGAGGACGTCATCACGCTTGCTCCGGGTGCCACCCACACCCTGACCACCTGTCTGGAACTGCAGCGGACCAGCCGGGCCAAGTGACAGATTCGCCGCAGATTCTTGGCAAGTTGAGCCGGAAGCACGGTGTATCGGAATGGCATGTTTGAAATCCCCGTCAGTTGTCCCTCAAGCGCCGTTCTTTTTTGCATACCACCTCCCTCGCCGCGGCGGCGGTTTGGTCCGGCCGGGCGCTGGGTGTGGCCCAGGAGCAGGTGCCATTGAATGGCTATCCGTTTCAACTCGGGGTGGCGTCGGGCGATCCGGCGCCGGATGGGATGGTGCTCTGGACCCGGCTGGCGCCGCGTCCGTTGGAGGCGGGAGGAGGGATGCCGCCGGTGCCGGTGAAGGTGGACTGGATGATTGCCGAGGACGAAGGCATGAGCCGGGTGGTGGCCCGGGGCAAGGCCAATGCGGTGCCGGAGTGGGCGCACTCGGTCCACGTGGAGGTGTCAGGATTGAAGCCGGACCGTTGGTATTGGTATCAGTTCAAAGCCGGATCGGAAGCCAGCCCCAAAGCGCGCACCCGCACCCTGCCGGCTGCCGGGGTGATGGCACCGCGGCTGCGGTTTGCCTTTGCCAGCTGCCAGCACTACGAGACCGGCCTTTACACCGCTTTCGAACACATGCTGAAGGAGGATCTGGATCTGGTCTTTCATCTCGGGGACTACATCTATGAATACCGCGGCATCGACAAACGGGTGCGCAAACACCTGGGGGACGAGATCACTTCCCTCAATGATTACCGCACCCGTCACGCCCAATACAAAACCGACCCTGCCCTCCAAGCGATGCATGCGGCCGTGCCCTGGGTGGTGACCTGGGATGACCATGAGTTTGATAACAACTGTGCCGGGGACATTTCCGAGCAGCCCGGAGTGACCGCCGCCGACTTCCTGAAGCGGCGGGCGGCGGCCTACCAGGCCTATTACGAACACATGCCGCTCCGCCGCAGTGCCCTGCCCAAGGGACCGGATATGCTGCTCTACCGCAGTCTGTCGTTCGGTGCCCTCGCCCAGTTTTTCGTGCTCGATACCCGGCAGTACCGGACCGACCAGCCGTGCGGCGATGGCAATAAACCGCAGTGCCCGGAAGCACTCGGGGCGGAAGGCACCATGATGGGCCTGGAGCAGCGCGATTGGCTCTTCCGGGGGTTGGATGCCTCTCCCGCCAAATGGAACGCCCTCGCCCAGCAGGTGATGATCGCGCGGGTGGACCGGGTGGCCGGGGAAAAGGCCGGCTACAGCATGGATCAATGGCCGGGTTATGAATTCGAACGCCGCCAACTGCTGAAATTCCTCCACGAACACAAAACCGCCAATCCCGTGACCTTTGCCGGCGATATCCACTCCAACTGGGCCAATGAATTGATCGCGGATTTCGACGATCTGGGGTCGAAAAGTGTGGCCACCGAATTTGTCGGCACCTCCATTTCCTCCGGAGGCGACGGCCGGGCGGAACCCAAGGGTCTGGCGGAACTACTGGCGGAGAATCCTTTCGTGAAGTTCCACAATGCCGAGCGCGGTTATGTCAGCTGCGAGGTGACACCCACCACCTGGCGCACCGATTTCCGGACGGTGGAATATGTCAGCCGGCCCGGGGCTCCGCTGCAGACCCGGGCCTCCTTTGTGGTGGAGGATGGGCGGGCCGTGCTGAACCGGGCCTGAAGCGATCAGGTTATTGCTGCGGCAGTTTCAGCACCAGCCGCTCTTTGCCCCGGATCACGTGGGCCTTTAATTTTTCGCCAGGGCGGTGCTGCTGCAGGAGATGGCCAATCAAGGCGCTTTCGGTAAGGCGTTTATTCAGCCCGTCCACCTGCACCAGGATATCCTCCGGCAGGAACCCTTCATTTTTGGCGGCGGCATGGGGCCCGTATTGGCCGACATGTTTGACGCGCAGGGCCATCCCCTCCTTGCCCAGGCCCAGGCTGCTCCGGGTGGCATCATCCAGATCCTCCATGTTCATCCCGCCGAAGGCCATGGCCCGCATCGGCCAGGTGCCCGCACGTTTGGAAATATCCGAACGGCTCCGCCAGCCGGAGGGCAATTCCAGATTCAGCGAGACCTCACCGGCGGGGCGGCGGACCACCACTGGCAGCACCCCGGTTTCCGGTGCCCGGTGCAGCACCCAGGCCACGTCCGCTGTGGAGAGGAGCGGCTGCCGGTTCAGCGACAGCAGATGGTCTCCGGCCTGCAGTCCAGCTTTGGCGGCGGCGGTGTCAGGGCGCACGCCTTCGACCCGGGCGGTGTCATCAGTGGCGAGGGTCGCGCCCAGAGTATCGAGCGACGGCTGCGGAAAAATCCACTCCAAGGGCACCGCCTGCTGCCGGCTGCGGTAGTGGGTCCGGAAAGCATTGCCCACCATGTGGCAATGCACGCAACTTTGCACCACCTTGCCATCCCAATCGAGTTTGCTGCCGTACTTCTCAGACAAGTCAGGAAACTCCACCGGAGTCCGGTAGGGGGTGGGCCCGCCTTGTTTGCCGGCGAGGGCTTCCTTGTTGGCCGGATACCCCTGATGCAGCACCAGAGCGGCCTCCAACGCTTTTTTGAAGCTGGCGGTGGTTTTGTTGAGCGGGTCCTGCTGATGCTGCCATGAACCGTAGCGGCCATACACGGTGCCGTCGCCGTTGAACATCATCGCGGAAAACGACAGGTCGTAGTCGAACTGGAAACGGGCCAGATCGAGGGCGTTGGCATTGATGACCCGCACGCAGACAAAAAGGTCCAGCAGCGGAGCCAACTCCTTTTCCTCCAGCACACTGGCATCAATCCCCGCACAGGCGATACAGGGCACGCAGCGCAACACCACCAGCAAGGGCTTCTTCGCCGCGGCCGCCAGCTTGAAACCACTATCAAGATCATTGTAGTTCCAGCGCGGGTCCTTCTCCAGTTTGGCCTTGTCACCCCGCACGGCCCCTTCCCGGTCCTTGACGGTCTCCGACCACCCTCCGGATAACAGGATCAAACTCAGGCAGGGAACCAGCAGGCAACGTTTCATCCGGGCAAGGTGCCTGAAAAGACCAGCCCGTGACAAGCAAGGAATCACCAGGACAAACGCATATGGTCCACGGAAACTCCGGACTTGGCCCGCGTCATTTCCCCGCCAGCCCCAGGGCACTGAGCTCGAAGGCCATGTCGCGGGCGGTTTCCTTCAGGGAGTCGTAGCGCCCGGAAACGCCCCCGTGGCCCGCTCCCATATCACAATGCAGCAGGGTCACCCGCTGGCCGGTCCGCACATCGCGGAGCCGGGCGGCGTATTTGGCGCCCTCCCAATACGGCACCTGACTATCATTGAGTCCCACATTGACCAGTACGTGGGGATAGGCCGCCGGCTTCAGATTGTCATAGGGACTGTAGGCCCGCATCCAGGCGTATTCCTGCTTCACCGTGGGATTGCCCCATTCGACATATTCCGACGTGGTCAGGGGCAGGGTCTCGTCCAGCATGGTATTGAGGACATCCACAAAAGGCACGTCGAGAATGGCGGCCTGACACAGATCCGGCCGCAGATTGAGCACCGCCCCCACCAGCATTCCGCCCGCACTGCCACCGCTGATGACGAGTTGCGCCGGGGTGGTCCAGCCCGCCTCGCAGAAGAACTCCGCGCAGCTCACAAAATCCGTGAACGTGGTCATCTTGTGCTGCATGCGGCCGGCCTCGCGCCACTCCTCTCCCATCTCCCCGCCGCCGCGGATGTGGGCGGTGGCGAAGATCACCCCGCGGTCCAGCAGGCTGACCCGGGACCTGCTGAAGGAAGTAGATTCGCTGATGCCATACGACCCGTAGCCATTAAGGTGCAGAGGCTGTGGCCGCGTGCGGTCCAGATCGGATCGATAAACGAGCGAGACCGGGATTTTGGTGCCATCGCCGGCGGTGGCTTCCACCCGCTCCGTGCGGTATCGGGCAGGGTCATAACCGGGCACTTCCTTGTTTTTCAAAACCCGTGCCGCGCCGGTCAGACCTTGCACCGCACGCACCGAGGGGGGCGTGACCATGGATTCATAACGGAAGCGGAACTCCGCCGCGGTGAAGTCAGGATTATCATCTTCCATCACCTCATAGGTGGCTTCCGGCAGGGCGATCCGCCGGCCTCCGCCCGTGGCGAAATCATAGAGCCGGATTTGCGGCAGGCCACCCTCGCGTTCCATCACGGCCATGAAATCATGGAACATGGCCACGCCCTCCACCTTGACGGCCGGCTGGTGGGACAGCACTTCGGTCCACTCCGCCGGCCGCTCCACCGGAGCGCTGACTATCCGGAAATTTTTGGCATCCTTGTTGGTCACCAGATAAAACCGCCCGTCGCGGTGTTCGGCGTGATACTCATGACCCGTGACCCGCGGCAGCAGGATGGCTGGTTTTCCTGACGGATCAGCCGCAGGCACCGCCCGCACCTCGGAGGTGGTCTTGCTGCCGCTGCTGCAAAAGACAAATTGGTGGTCTGCCGATCGGCTGGCCCCCACATCGAAAATCTCATCCTTCTCCTCATAGAGCAGCTCGCGTTTCCCGGAGGAGAGCTGATAGCGCCAGAATTTGTCAGAGCGTTTGGCCTCGTTTTCCGTGGTGAAATAGACCGTGTTATCATCCGCCGCCCAGGTGAGGCTGGAGACCTTGCCGATTTTTTGCGGCACCAGCTTCATGGTGGCCAGGTCCAGCACAAAAGGCTCATACTCCCGGTAGCCGGTCCAATCCATCAGATAGACCAACCGGGCGCCACTGGCGGACACCTGATAGTCCTCCAGCAGGGTGTATTCCTTTCCTTCGGCCAGCTGGTTCACATTGATCACCACTTGTTCCTCCGTTCCGGCCGCATCCTTCCGGCGGCACAGGATCGGGTGCTGTTGGCCTTTCTCCATCCGCTCATACCAGAGCCATCCCAGCAGGGGCACCGGGGCAGAGGAGTCGTCCTCCTTCATGCGGCCGGTCATTTCGTGATAAAGTTTTTCCCGCAGGGCCAGCGCGGGAGCGAGCACGGCCTCGGTGTGGGCATTCTCCGCCTTCAGGTGGGCCAGCACCGCGGGGTTCTCCTTTTCGCGGAGCCAGAAATATTCATCCACCCGGGCATCCCCATGAACGGACACGTCCTTCGGTTTTTTGTCCAGACGGGGAGCCGCCAGGCTTTCGGCAAATTGAGCGTTCATAGGAGCAGCAGTCATCATTCCAACCAGCACCAGCAGGGGAAGTTTCATCCCCCATCAAACCGCCCGGCCCTGTTCCCATCAAGCGGGCACTTGCCTCCTGCCGGGCCGGTAACCGGCCATGGGCCAGGACTGGTGGATGTTTTGAGTTCCCAAAGTGGCTTCTTTCCGATTCTATGGCCATCCATTCCCAAACGCCCATGCACCGCACCCTTTCCGCCCTGGTCTCCACTGCCCTGCTGTTGCCTTCCGTTTCACGTGCGGGCGAAGAGACCGGCTTCGTCCCGCTTTTTGCCAAAGACGGAGTTCCGTCCGGATGGGTGGTGCGGGATTGGGCCGACGTCAGCAAGCCTGCGGAAGGCCAGCCGGTCTGGACGGTGAAGGACGGTGTCCTGACCAGCAGCGGTGACCGCGGGTGCTGGTTCCTCAGCGAAAAGGAATTTGGTGACTTCACCTTGGAATATGAGTTCCGTCTCGGACCGCGGGGGAACAGCGGCCTCGCCCTGCGCACGCCAGCCTCAGGCGATCCGGCCTTTGATGGCATGGAACTGCAGATGGCCGACTTCCGCTACAATCCCCAGGCTAAACCGTCCGAACTCACCGGCGGCCTCTATCGTGCCCTCGCCCCCGGCGAACAATGTTATCAACCGGAGCAGTGGAACCGGATGCGGGTCACGCTCCAAGGCTCGAAAATCACCGTGACCCTCAACGGAAAAACCATCCAGGATGCGGACCTCAGCACGCAAACGATTCCGGTCCTGCGCCATGACAACACGGAAGCCCCGCCGCTCAAGGACCGCCCCCTCCGAGGCCGCCTTGGCTTCCAGAATCTCAGCCGCGATGGCGGGCAGGTCGAAATCCGGGGAGCCCGCATCAAGGCGGTGAATTAGCGCAGCTCAGGGCGCCGGGGTGACCGCCCGGTAAAACTTCCGCTTCACCCCGGCCGCATTCGGATCATCCAGGGTAATGGTGGCAGTGGCTGGCTGGGCCGGCAGCACCGTCAGCAGTTCCCAGGACTCCGGAGTCAGGCTGGAACTCATTTCCACCCGGTAGGTTTTTCCTGACACGACGGGAAGACTCAAGCGGATCGTTCCGTCTGCCAGCAGCGAGGATTCGGCGCGCAGCACGCTGGTGGCGGATTGCGGATCTGTTCCCGCCACGAATTCATCCCGGTTGGTTGCCGCGTCGCCATCGGCATCCTTGCCGGCATCAGCCGGGTCGGTGGGACTGAAACCGTTGGCGGTTTCCCACGCATCTGAAATCCCATCGCCATCGGTGTCCGTATAAACCGTCCAAGTCTGGGATGCTGTGGGGGTGGGTTGCCAATCGCCGCCGCTATTCCGTCCGATGACTTCCAAAGTGTAGGTGCCATCCACCAGATTGGTGAGGGTGACCGGCGTGGGATTGGCATACATGGCGGCGGAAAAAGGTCCGCCATTCAGCACGGAAGCCGCGACGAGCGGGACATCGGCGCTCCAGGCTCCCCCATTGAGCCGCCAGCGATAGGCCCAGATGCCGGGACCTGCGATCATGAAAGTCGCCTGCCGGTTTGTGGTCAGGACAGCTGGTCCGCCTCCGATACTGGCTCCCGCGGGAACGGAGGCTCCCATGTCGATGCCATTGGGCCCCGTGCCTTGGGCAGGGGAGCCCGCCTGGAGCATCAGCTTGGAACGGATGGTGGTGTAGTCGATGCCCTGCGTGGAAACAAAAAGCGGATCGGCGGTGATATTACCGGTGCCGGGCCAATGATTGCCCTGAATCAGGGAATGACTGGCGACCAGAAACGAGGTGCTGCTGCTGAACAGCGGAAAGGGGGTGGTCTGGATCACCGGGGCCAAATCCCAGGCAATGTTGCCATTATAAACGGCACCGGCTCCCGGCGGACGGCCCCGCCATGGCTCCCCAAAAAGGATGATGCCCGGGGGAATGGCGGTGCCGCCGGCCGATTGCAGGGCATTGGGATTCTGCACCATTTTGAGGAACGAGTTGTTTTGCACGACGGCGGCGCCGGCGTCCTTGAGCAGGAGCAGGTGCTCACAATTGTAGAAAAAGTTCCGGCAGATCACGAGTTCTGAAATGGCACTGCCCTCTCCGGTGGTGATCGGGCTGCTGCTGGAGGCCCGTGGTTCCCCCTGCAGGACATTGAGAAAAAGGTTTCCCTCGATATGGGCATCGGTGGCATCCATGTCGAAACAGTCATCGACGCAGGCGAGGAAGATGTTATCGATAAAGCGGGGGATGGGACCGGGGCGATTCCCTCCTGTGAAGTCCACAATGTCGTTGTATCCGGAAGTGGGAGGAACGCCCGGCAGACCAAACCGGCAGCCTTTGATCAACGCGTGCCCGGTGGCTGGCATGTTGGAAAAGTGGATCAACTCCTGCGCTCCGATGGAATCGAATTCACAGTCGATGATATTGCAGGAGGTGTAGGTCAGATCCACCATTTGCACCTCGGTATTGAGCCACCGGCATTTCTCCAGGTTGATGGAGGGACCGGCGCTGGCGGTGCCGGAACCACGGATGGTCCCGGAGCTATTGGCTCCCTCGAAATCGCACCAGCGGAAGGTGCTTTCCTGGGTGCCCGAAATGCGGATGCGTTGCCACGCCGTCCCCGCCGCGGCCCTCACAAAACGGATCGGCTGGGCGGCCGTGCCCAGCGCGGTTATTTTCCCGGTGCAGTCGATGGCGTCGGAACTGCCGTGGCAACGGACTTCCACCCCGGGATCGATGATCAATTCCTGACCTGCCGCCACCACGAACGTGGCATTCAGGATGACCGGGCTCTCGGCCAGCT
>JAYUWQ010000409.1:0-4371 GCA_043753485.1 bacterium | reverse complement strand
AAAGTCACCCGCCCGGACGTCGGTTTCATCAATCCCAGAATGATATGGATCGCGGTGGTCTTCCCCGCCCCGTTCGCCCCCAGCAGCCCGACCACCTCCCCCTTGCCCACGGTGAAGCTCAAATCCTCCACCGCCGCCGTCTCCCCAAAAAGACGCCGCAGGTGTTCCACCATCAGGACGGGCTCAGGCATTCCTTACCGTGTCTGTCCCCGCGGGGCCGGGCAATCGGATTCATGCCAAAGTTGGCCAGTTGATCCCGCAGCATCCTGATTGACAGCCGCCCCGCCCCCGGCAGGATCTACCGGTGGACGATACTTCCCCGATTTCCCTCTCCCCGCTGCATGAAACACACCTGCGCGCCGGAGCCCGGATGGTGTCCTTCGCCGGCTGGAATATGCCGGTGCAATACAAGGGCATCACCGAGGAACATCTCGCGGTGCGCCGCGCCTGCGGCATCTTCGACATTTCGCACATGGGACAATTCCGGGTCGAGGGCCCTGCCTCCCGCGACTGGCTCAATGGCCTCCTCACCAACAACACGACCCGCCTCGGGATCGGTCAGGGGCAATACACCCTGCTCCTCAACGACAGCGGCGGGGTGATTGATGACCTCATTCTCTACCGCACCGGAGCCGAATCGTGGTTCCTCGTGGTCAATGCCTCCAAAACCGCCGAGGACCTCGCCTGGATGCAGGCCCACCGCCTCCCCGGCGTCACCTTGACCGACGAAAGCCCGCGTTACGCCGGCATGGCCATCCAGGGCCCGGCGTCCGCCGCAGTCTATCAACAAGTCGCGGGAGCCCACATGGAACTCCCCGACCGGAATGGCATCGCCGAATTCATCTCCCTCCGCGGCGGAACCTGCGTGGTCTGCCGCACCGGCTACACCGGTGAGGATGGCTTCGAGTTCTTCTGCGAAGCGGAAGAAGCGCCTTACTGGTGGGATGAATTCACCGAACACGGCGCCGTCCCCTGCGGTCTGGGCGCCCGCGATACCCTCCGCCTCGAAATGGGTTACCCGCTCAACGGCAACGACCTCTCGCCCGAACGCACGCCACTGGAGGCCGGGCTCAGTTTTTTCGTGGACATGGACAAGGCCGCTTTCACCGGCCGCGAAGCCCTCGCCACCCAAAAAGTCCACGGCCTCCCCTCCAAACTCACCGGACTCCGCCTCACCGGAAAAGGCCCACCCCTCCGCGCCCACTATCCGGTATTTTCCAATGACCAGCCCGTCGGCGAACTCTGCAGCGGTGGCATCTCCCCTTCCCTCGGCATCGGTATCGCCATGGTTTACCTGCCCCCGGCTCTAGCCACCCCCGGCACGGCGCTTGAAATTGATATCCGCGGCAAACGCCATCCTGCCGAAACCATCAAAAAACCCTTCTATAAAAAGCCCTGACCGCTCAAAGGCCCGGCTCCCCATTCACCATCAACTTCCCAACCATCAACTTCTTCCATGTCCGCACCATCCAACGCCCGCTTTGCCACTTCCCACGAATGGATTTTCACCGGTGAATCCGAATCCCCCGTCGGCATCTCCGAACACGCCCAGGCCGAACTGGGCGACGTGGTATATATCGAGCTTCCCGAAGTCGGCCGCATCGTCAAAGCGGGTGAATCCGTGGCCGTCATCGAATCCGTCAAAGCTGCCAGCGACATCTACGCCCCCGTCTCCGGTGAGATCACCGCAGTAAACCCCGCCGCCGCCGCCGAAACCAGTCTCGTGAACACCGACCCCTACGGCGCTGGCTGGCTCTTTAAAATCAAGTCCTCCAACGCTGCCGAAATGGACGCGCTCCTCGACGAGGCCGCCTACCTCGCCCAGGCCGGCTGATTTCCCCCTGACACCTTGCCCAACCATGAGCAATTCCCCACTCCTCCCGCCGGATGGAGTGGGGTTTGTCGTTTTATCCCATTCCACTTTTATTCTTTTCCCCTTCCGTCATGCCTGTTGAATCCTACCTCGAACGCCACATGGGCGGCCAGCCCGCCATCGCCGATTCCCTCGCTCAAACCATCGGCTACCCCACGCTCGATTCCCTGATCGATGCCACCGTCCCCGCCGCCATCCGGCTCAGCGGCTCCATGCCCCTTCCCGCCGCCCTGACAGAACAGGAAGCCCTTGCCGAACTCCACGGAATCATGGGGAAAAACCAGGCCCTCAAATCCTGCATCGGTGAAGGATACCACGGTACCATCACCCCGCCCGTCATCCTGCGCAATATCCTCGAAAACCCCGCCTGGTATACCGCCTACACGCCCTACCAGGCCGAGATCGCCCAGGGCCGTCTCGAAGCCCTGCTCAACTACCAGACCATGGTCACCGAACTGACCGGGCTCGCCGTCGCCAACGCCTCCCTCCTTGATGAAGGCACCGCCGCCGCCGAAGCCGTCAGCCTCTGCCACGGCAGCTACAAGGGCACCGCCACCACCGTCTTCATCGACCACGCCGTCCTGCCCCACACCATCGCCGTGGTCCGCACCCGCATGGAAGCCCTCGGCCTCCACGTCACGGTCGGTGATTGGAAAACCGCTGCCATTACAGCGAATGACGGCACCTTCGCCGTCCTCCTCCAATACCCCGCCGTGGATGGCGCCGTCCACGACTACACTCCCATCGTCACCGCGGCCCACGCCGCCGGCGCTTCTGTTATTGCCGCCGCCGACCTCCTCGCCCTCACCCTTTTGAAGCCCCCCGGCGAATGGGGCGCCGATGTCGCCATCGGCAGCACCCAGCGCTTTGGCGTCCCCATGGGTTGCGGCGGTCCCCACGCCGCCTACATGGCGGTGAAAGACGAACTCAAACGCAAGCTCCCCGGCCGCCTCATCGGCGTCAGCATCGACCGCCATGGCAATCCCGCCATGCGCCTCAGCCTGCAGACCCGCGAGCAGCACATCCGCCGCGACAAGGCCACCAGCAACATCTGCACCGCCCAGGTCCTCCTCGCGGTCATCGCCAGCATGTATGCCACCTGGCATGGCCCGGAAGGCCTCAAACGCATTGCCCGGCGCGTCCATCTCTATACCTCCAGGTTGGCCGATGCCCTTGAACTGGATACCCCTGCCTTCTTCGACACCTTGACTATTCCCTGCTCCGGAGGAGCCGCCGCATTGCACGCCAAAGCCCGGGCCGCTGGCCTCCTCCTGCGTTATATCGATGCGGACCACGTCGGTATCACCCTGGACGAAACGACCACGGAATCCGACCTTCAGGCTCTTGCCGGTCTTTTTGGAAAACGCGCCGGGGCTATCCTTACTGACATCCCGCTGGTCGGTGTCCCTGCAATCCTCCACCGCACCTCTGCTTTCTTAAAGCAACCCGTCTTCCAATCCTACCACACGGAACACGAACTCCTCCGCTACATCCACCGCCTCGCCGCCAAGGACCTCACCTTGTGCGACAGCATGATCGCCCTCGGCTCCTGCACCATGAAGCTGAACGCCACCTCCGTCATGCTCCCGCTGAGCTGGCCCACGGTGGCAAATTTGCACCCGCTCGCCCCGGCCGACACCTTGTCAGGCTACGCCGGAATGGTCAGCCAGCTGGAATCCTGGCTCTCTGTCCTCACCGGTTTCCACCGCACCAGCATCCAGCCGAATGCCGGCAGCCAAGGCGAATACGCCGGCCTCCTCGCCATCCGCGGCTACCACACCAGCCAGGGCCAGGGCCACCGGAACATTTGCCTTATCCCCGCCAGCGCCCACGGCACCAACCCCGCCAGTGCCGTGATGTGTGGCATGAAAGTCGTTCCCGTACAATGTGACAGCGATGGCAATATCGACGTCGCCGACCTCACCGCCCAGGCCGACCTCCACGCCGCCAACCTCGCGGCCCTGATGATCACCTACCCGTCCACCCACGGCGTCTTCGAGGAAACCATCATCGATATCTGCCAGATCATCCACGCCCGCGGCGGTCAGGTTTACATGGACGGTGCCAACATGAACGCCCAGGTCGGCCTCACCAGCCCCGGCCACATCGGAGCCGATGTCTGCCACCTCAACCTCCACAAAACCTTCTGTATCCCCCACGGCGGCGGCGGTCCCGGAGTCGGTCCCGTCTGCGTGGCGGAACACCTCGCCCCCTTCCTCCCCGGCTGCGGTCACACCGGCATGGTCAGCTCCGCCCCCTGGGGCAGCGCCAGCATCCTCACCATTTCCTGGATGTATATCCGCATGATGGGACCCGATGGCCTGACCCTTGCCACCAAGTGGGCCATCCTCAACGCCAACTACATTGCCCATCGCCTCGCCCCCTTCTTTCCTGTGCTTTACAAAGGCCGCAGTGGCTTGGTCGCCCACGAATGCATCCTCGACTTCCGCCCTTTCAAGGACACCACCGGGGTCAGTGTCGAGGACGTCGCCAAGCGT
>JAYUWQ010000408.1:0-1799 GCA_043753485.1 bacterium | reverse complement strand
TCACTGACGCTGCTGGTGGGCACCGGAATACGGCGGCCGGAAGTGATGACGGCTTTTTTGTTATTGGCGGCATAGATGGCCGGCCGGCTCAGGATAGTGAAGCGTTTGCTGGCTTCGAGCGCGTGGATGAACACATCCAGACTGTCGTCGATCCGTCCGTAGACATTGAGGCCGCTCAAGGGATTCAGGGCGCCATTGATAACGGGATTGCGCACGTCCGGGATTGCCCGGGCGAGGGAATCCCAATTGATCAGCGCGCCGGCCACATCGCCTTCCCCATCCCCCTTGAATTGCTTGAGGTAGTTGACGCCGAACTCCACTCCGTCATCGAGGGAGAGTTGGCCGATGATTGTGGCCAGATAAACCTGGGGTGGTTTGTGGTCGAGCCGTTCCAGGAGGCCGGTGATCTTCAGCAGGTCCTCGGGAGGACCATAGGCGATGAGTTTGTTGGCCTGCACATCGGCCACAAGGCGGGTCTTGCCTATCAATACGGAAAGGGGCGCGGAATTCTCCTCTGGAGCGGTGAGCTGGTCTTCGTAACCGGCCGGAGCGGTGGTAGCCCCCTCGCGCTGGGTCTGGCTGCGGCGGGGCCGGCCGGCGAGGGTGGCGGGGTCGCTGCTGGCGAGGGGCTGCCGCCGGGTCCGCACGACTTCGCCTCCTGCCAGGGTGCTGCTGCCGGTGCCATTGTCCTGGAGCACATCCACCAAGACCGGCAGCACCTGATCCACGAAGACATACTGGAGGCGCCGCTCCAGCGGAACGGCCGCCTGGATGGGCTGGTCGAATTCCTTGATCAGTTTTTCAGCATAAAGATGGTCGGATTCATCGGCCACCAGCATGATGCGGTTGAGCCGGTCGTCCGAAACCACGCGTGCGGTGGGGAGCGCCACGGGACGTTTGGGAATGCGGGTTTCGTTGTCCCCGACGGTGTCGGTGGTCAAGGCTGGAGGGAGCTGACGTTGGGTGAAAGTCGAAGTCAGGATCTGCCCCACCACCACCGCATCCGCATATTTCAGCATGTAGAATTCCGTGCGGAGGTGGGTCTGGTCCTGGGAAACGTCGAGCACCTCCACCACCCGCAGAATCTGGCGGATGTTATCGGCATTTTCCGTGATGAGCAGGCCGGGGGGGCTGATCACGGGAGTGAGGCGGCCGAATTTGTTCAGACCGAGATGGCTCCAGAGGGTAGTGGCGGTCTCGGAAGGGTCGAGATGTTTCAGCTTCAGGAAATAGGAAGCCATGGTGTGGCCCCGGGGGAGTGCGTCCGGATCGAGGATCACGTCGAGGCCGCGGCTGAGGTTCGATTGCTCGGCGGTCTGGAGGGAAACCCTGACGCTTTTTCCGACGGGGGAATCGCTGAGCACATAACCATTCAGCTGGAGGCTGGATTCGATGAGTTCCACGGCTTCGGCGGTGGTGACAGGTTTGGCGGTGACGAGGCTGATGGGTTTGCCATCGAAGATGCCGGAATCCTTGACGACCGCTTTTCCGGTGAGGAGTTCGTAGATTCCCAGAATATCGCTGATTCCGTTATTGGGAAACTGCAGCTGGATGGTGGCTTCGTCCGGGGCCGGAGGAACCACCGTCTGGGCCCTCGCGGAAGCGGGCAGGAGGGCGGTGGAGAGGCAGGCGCAGAGGCAGGCCCGGAAAAGGCGGGGAAGAGGAAATGTCATGGCAAAATCAAAATGATGGAAATAGTCAGGGTTTCTCCGGGGGCGCTGGCGCGGTGGGCGCCGTTGGGTTCTCCGGGGCCGTGGCGTTTTCAGTTTCAGCTGCAGGCACAAGGGCTTCGGCGAGGG